>NZ_JCACKM010000334.1:0-2534 GCF_059505385.1 Desmonostoc vinosum | reverse complement strand
AACGGAAAAATAGGCTTTTTCAGACTGAATATGAAAAACCTACCCTTGAAAGCCACTCCCCACTCCCTACTCCCTACTCCCCCATTCCCTGTATCTTCACTGACTCTTGTTTCAAGTCCAGATTTTTTTCTTGATGTTTTTGTTAAAATTAATAAAATTTTTCCGGGAAAATACCACTATGGCTTTATATGCGGAATTGCATAGGCATCTGGGCGGCTCGGTTGTACCCCGCGTTTTGTGGCGTTACTTTGAGCGACATTCTGCGGAGTTGATTTCCCGCTTTGCAGAGTATGCAGAATTTGAAGATTTTTATACACGACCACGCAATACTCTAGATGAGTATTTGGAATTGCACACTCTTGTAGAAAGTGTGCAAACAGTCGAGACTCTGCCTTATTTTATCTATCGCCTAGTACGAGGTGCTTATATATTTGAAAATTTAGCTTATCTAGAACTGCGCTACACACCTTACTTACGTACACCTGAGCATCTGAGTCAATCCCAAAGAATTGATCAGATGGCAGAAATTGTGGCTGTGGTTGGACAAGCTAGCCGTTTGCCAGAATATCCGATTATCACTAGCCAAATTCTCTGTATGCACTCGCGTTTACCTTATGAGGTGAACAAGGCAATTGTTGATTTGGCAGCCCAAAACAAGCAATATGTCTGTGCAATAGATGTAGCAGGAGGTGATAGCTATTATGCCGATCGCCTAGAAGAATGGATTAGCTTGTATGATTATGCGCGATCGCTTGGCATTAACACCACCGGACACTTATACGAAACTACCGCTGGTTGTTATCCCCAACTGTTACCTTATCTCATGCGGATTGGTCATGGTATCCAAATTCCCCTGCTACATCCAGAGTTACTGAAAGATTTGGCAAGACGCGGCCAGTGTTTAGAAATTTGTCCGACAACATATCTAAAAACTGGTACTTTGCAGGATATACGTCAACTCAAGTTAGTTTTTGATCGCTGTTTTGATGTAGGAGTAGACATCGCTATTTGTACAGATAACGCCGGGTTGCACAATGTACGTCTCCCGTTTGAGTATGAGAATCTGTTGACTTACGACATTATTAGCTTTGATCAACTGCAAGCTTGTCAGGATGCAGCTTTCCGTCATGCTTTTGCTTGGCCTTATGGCCAACGTCCTGCATCTTTGTTGAGTGGGTTGCTCAAACCTGAACATCCTATGTTAGTGATGGGAGATGTTAATTAACAACTATGTGAACTACCCAACACCCATCTGAGTACAGATAGGGTGTGGGTTTCCCGGATTGAAACAAGTGGCGTGGTTTCCCGCTGGTGACTTTGCGCTAAATCCCCATTACAAAACTTAATTACGTTAGCGCAGCGGTAGCGAGTCCGCGAGCGTCATTACGAATTACGAATTACGAATTACGAATTATTTAACAATTGCTACTCTCCACTACGACGTGATCTCGATCACACTTTTTTTGTTCGGCCTCTTGACTTGCTTCATAATTACAAGGTAATGTTTAAAAAAATATAAATCAATCTGCCTAATCCAAATTGCCTGTAAAACACCTGTTTGCAAAAGCAAACTGGAGTAGAAAAGCTAAAGTTGAGGCATATTTTTAAGAAGGGTAAAGACTAAAGTATAAAGGATATATGAAGAGTAATACTTCGTCCTTGACGCTTCATACTTCATCCTTCAACCAAAGGGTATCTCTCAGTTATAGCCCGTCAGCTAACCTCGTCAGCATCAAGAGGAGACTAAGTGAACAGCATTCTCATAAGTAATGCCTTGTTCTCGTTAGTATCCTTGTCTGGCAGCTTTACGCTTCGTTTTATACTTCCTCGTTTCTGGCGTCTGGGGCGGAAAAGTCGCCTTTTGGAAAAGCTCAACTATGTTCCAGAATTCCAAGTGTTGCGTTACCTTCATTCAAATTGATGGTTATCCTACTGTCGAAATCTGTCCAAAAGAGGCCGGAAGTCAAAAGGATAAGACTTTATCCTACTACGCTACCGCATCAGATATCTGCGTAGTACCCATTTACTTAGATTCTACCTGTACCCAAAAACGAACCTCGATTTACAGCTTAACTTCTGTAGATTTGAGCGTGGAACCAGCATTACTTAGGTAATTGGGCCGCGCACAACATAGTCAAATAGAAACTGCTCAAACAACACTAGGGAGTCACTACCATGTTAGATATCGTAGATGATTACGCTTTGCATCAGCAAAACACACAGATTGGTCAAATTTTTGGTCATGGACATCAAGTAACAGATGGAGTTTATATAGCTACCCTCGAAGTCAGAATGAGCAAGCGCAAGGGAACTCGCCGTCAAAGCAGATTTATGGGGAATTTGCACTCTACTGGGATGTTGAAACAGACAACAGAAATCCCCAAGTTTGTTTCTATAAAGCTATCGGCTTGAGTGACTGGTTTTTATACAGCATTTTCAAGATAGGGGGAAAGTCTAGTAGATTTTCCCCTTGTTAGTTTATTGGGGACTGGGGACTGGGGACTGGGGACTGGGGACTGGGGACTGGGGACTGG
>NZ_JCACKM010000333.1:0-72473 GCF_059505385.1 Desmonostoc vinosum | reverse complement strand
TTAATTATCAGTCTCGCCCGTCTCTACTTCCTAACTATTAGACCTGAATCCTTACACTGTTTCTAACCCGAAAAACGACCAAAAATCACCAAAGCCCACATTACAAGCGCAGCAAGTCAGCACCTTCTTAAACGAGGCAGATTACTACGACTACGAAGCAGAATTGGCACAAGAAAAGTCAGACTACTATCACTTACGGTACGGGTACTAAATTCAATCTTCAAGCATCAACTCTTCTTAGTCAATAACTAGTAGTAGTTACTTGCTACTAGTTTTTTATATCAAAAGTAAATCATGACTCAAGCAATTGAACGCGAAATCAATCAACTCACACTCAAAGAGTTAAGCCTAGATGCTGCTAAACTTTGGTCACAGATAGAAGAAGCAAGCGAGTTAGGAGAAGACGGTAAGGTAGAACAACTCGTACAAGAACTTATGGGTGTTCAAGATGGTATCGAAACCAAAATCGATGCGATCGCCGCTTTAGTTGACCAGTTAAATCTTGACCTTGAAACTTGGGAGGAAAGAAAAGCGCGAGTAGCCGAACTCCATAACCAGGTAATCTCACGTCGTAAAACTCAACTTGAACAAATCAAGCGCACCCTCATCCACCTACACGAGATTGGATTGATCAATGACAAAAACATTGGTAAGGAAAGGGTAATTGAAATCAGGGATAATCCACCCAAAGACGCTGGGAGGAAGGGGGTTTAGGCGGTCTGTGGGAAGCCCCAGGACGAGGAGCAAAACCAAAGTGGCAAGCCTCAGATTTGGAGTATCTGACGGACTGTTTAGAGCACGAACCCCGTACCTACAATAGTCTTTGAACTCAAGTATCTCGATGAAGCCGGGTTCTGCCTCTGGAGTCCAGTGAGTTATAGCTATAGTCGAACAGGCGTGCAGAAGCGGATGGAACAAACCTCCAATCGTTATGGCAACCGGATTAGCATATTGAGACTGTGGCAACCGGGAGAACGGTTTGAGTATGCCTTAGCGCAAGGTGGTTTCAAGGGCGAGAGTTACATTCAGGTGATCGATTGGCTGGCAGACAAAGCTGCCCAAACCTTGGCTCAAACGGGTCGTCTCACGGTTGTTGTCCAGGACAATGGCTCTCTCCATACCAGTCTGTTGGTGCGTCAACAGTGGGCACGTTGGCAGGAGCAAGGCTTATTCATTTTCTTTTTACCTTCCTATTGTTCGGAAATTGTAGGAATCTTTATTCTGATAATAGTTTCCTTAATCACAACTTTCATCCGCAATGCTTCCTCACCTAGCCTTGCCAGAGAAGCCCGCGTTGTTGGCAAGCGTTTGGACATCTCAGGTGGGAAAAGTGGATCTTCTACCTATTACTACGCGACTTTTGAATTTCCTGATGGAAGCCGTGAGGAATTTGGTGTGGGTTCCAAAATTTATGGGATGTTGGTAGAAGGAGACTTGGGGACACTGCACTCTCAAGGAACCTATGTGTGGGAATTTAATCGGCGAATTTGAAAACCTCTTAGCATCAGTATCTCGGCTAATTACACATAATCCTTGAGTCCAAAGTACAATGGATGCAGTTCATTATCAAATCCCTATAATAGCCATGACACTTGAAAATCTTGAGGCTGAAGTCCTTTCGCTTCCGAGAGACTCTCAAGCAACATTATTAGCTCGGCTCTTGGAGCATTTGGGTCAAAGCAATGAAATTGATCGAGAAGTCGCATCTGTCTGGGCTGAGGAAGCTGAACTACGCGATCAGGCAATGGATGATGGGCAAACTGTCGGAGTTCCTGCTCAACAAGTGTTTCAGCGAATTCGTGCGTCTTTGCAATGAGAAACGTTGTATTTCATCCACTAGCAGAACAAGAGTTGCTTGATGCCGCGACCTATTACGAGGAGCAAAGACTTGGGCTTGGGCTAGAGTACCTAGAAGAAGTAGAACACGCAGTCAACTTCCTCACACGATACCCTGAAGCAGGTTCCAAAGTTCGAGGTTCTGTGCGTCGTCTAACTTTACCCAAGTTCCCCTACTCTTTGCTGTATCGTATGTTGGAAAATGATCAGATTCGTATTTTGGCAGTGGCGCACCACAAGCGTAGACCACAATACTGGCTTGATCGAGAGTAGTTGGCGGCGGTCTAACAATGCGTTGGTGCGGACGGAACGAAGGTTATCGGTGAGCGTTCGAGGTTATCTGCCGCCGCACAACTTCACCGTTATGTCGCCTCAGTTTTCGGTGAGGACGCATTTCAAGACTATTGGTGAGGTACCTACAGCTAGAGCCTAAGCAATAGTTTTAGTTGCCAAAAAATCTTTTCAATTTTTACTGGAACAATTGACATGGATTTACAAGGTCTGAAGTGGACTAAAAACGTGAGGCGTGGTGATGGTGCGTGGGCGTATTCACAATTTAAAGTTTCTGATCTGTTTAAACGAGCTTGCCCACTTTTAGACAACGTTGGGATGATGATGGCGGTTTAGGAGGGTTTCAAACCTACATCCAGAATTTATTGGCGTTGTCAAGCGATGGCTGAGATGCCTGCTAAGCCCGTGTTATGCTATCAGCAGGTATAAGGAAACGGCTATGACTGCTTTAGTACAAAAACTTTTAGATACCTTCGACCGCTTGACAGACTCAGAACGGTTAGATTTGGTATTAGAGATTCTGAAGCGGACAGTTTATCTAGATTTTCCACCATTATCTGATGAAGATTTAGTTCTGAACGCTGAGGAACTTTTTCTAGAATTGGATGAGCAGGAATCCCTGTATGAGTAGCCCTGAGCGGGGTGAAGTTTGGCTAGTTGATCTGGGTTATGTAGCGAAAGTCAGACCATGTTTGGTAATCAGTATTCCTGCTCTTAATCAAGATCGTGCATTAGCGACTCTAATTCCGCACACAACAAGTCTACGCGGTTCAAGGTTTGAGGTGCAAATCAAAATTAAGTTTCTTCGAGAAGGAGCCTTTGACGTACAAAACGTAATCACAATTCCTTATGCAAAGCTTTTACGCAAGTTGGGCAGTTTGACATCCGAGCAAATGGTAGAAGTTGAGGATGTGCTGCTTTTCTGGTTAGGATTTGAAGAAACCGATCCTGAAGAAGGCGAAGAATAGCCAATGTGCTGGCTGTGACGGCAACATAACAACCCCAATGCACCCGACCGCGAGGGTTATCTGTAAGCGTTCAAGGTTATCTGCGGCGGGTGATTGGGAACGTTATGCGGCTTCGGTTATCGGTAAGGACGGTTTTTGAAAATCATCGATTGAGACAATCGGTGGCAGAGCAAGATTCCGATAAAATCCAGTAAGAATTGTCCACAAGTTTGAAAGCTAGCTGAACTAGAATCTAGAGAGTAATTTCAAAGTGCTGTAACTCAGGAGCGCAAAGTATGAGTTCAATGGCTGGTAAGGTTGCAATTGTGACAGGCGCAAGTTCGGGTATTGGTCGTGCCACCGCGATTGCAAATATTATCTACTAGTGGTTGTGTTCCTTGGTTTAACCGTCTGCGATCGCCTAATCCTTCTACGCCCAACTCGTTGTATCTTTTTACCAATGCGTACATCCATGTCCTACTGTAGCCTGTGATTTCCTCTACTTCTTCGGTTTTTCTTCCTTGTGCTAATAACCAGATAATCTGATACTAACGGCTTTCTATCCCATCTTTAGCTTGACGGTAACTTTTTTCTAGCTCTTCTGGACTCAGATGTGCGGCTACACTAATTCGTTTCGGCATTGCTCATATTTGCACTCACCACTTTTATCGTAAGCGATTATCCGGACAATGAACTTACCTCAAGGTTTGATGTGTTGTGCTTTGAGACACTTAATCTCAAAGGAATGCATCGTCTTTGGGGACGCAAGGTTTCAGATTTAGCCTTTGGTGAGTTTCTACAAATTCTAGAATGGGTTGCCAAGAAGAAACATAAACAAGTGGTATTCGTGGATCAGTGGTATCCATCTACTAAGACTTGTTCTAGTTGCGGTCATGTTTTAGAAAGTTTAGATTTGTCCATTAGAGAGTGGCGTTGCCCGTCCTGTCAATCAGTTAATGGAAGGGATGAGAACGCTAGTCGCAATATTTGTGCAGTCGGGGCATCGACTGTTAGGTTAGGTGAAAAACGCGGTCTTGAGGGAAACCCTCAAAGAGCGATTTTGAACCCGTAGGGTGATGTCAGTCGGGCTATGCCTGCAATTGCTGTTTGAGCCTAGAATCCCCGAATTTAACGAAGTGGATTCGGGGGAGTATGTCAAGAGTTATTATTGGTCTGAGCCTACAAATTATACAAAAACCGCCAATGTCAGACACTGCTCAAGGCATTCCTGGTGTGCCAGATTTGACACATCCAACCGAATTATTACAATTTGGAGATCAAGTACTTAAGGGTTCTCTATTACTAGTATTTTTAGTCCTCGCTTTAGGAGTTGCGATCGCTCTGATAAGTTTTTCTCTACGTCGCCATCAACCGGAACAGGAGGTGTTTATTGGCGAGTGGGCAATTCGTTATTCGCAGCTGTTGCGGGGATTGCAGCATTTGACTTTAATACTAATTCTATTAGTGCCGGGATTCTTTCTTTGTTCAACTTTAAGCAATCGCTACCACAACTGGGAACAGGCAAAAGTGACTCAAGTTGCTGAAAGTGTTGCTGGTGAGAGGTTGGAACAGTTTGTACCTCAAGTACGCTACGTTACTCAAGAGGCGTATACATATAACACTCAAGTTAATGGCAAGCTAGTTAAAGTAAATGATACGCGAGACGTTACCCGTTACTTGACGCTGGCTGGTTCGCAAATTCAAGTCAAGCTTGACCAAAGTATAGATGTGCAAAATCGAGCTTCTATTTACCGCATCGACTATACTGCCGAATATAAAGTTGTTAACCAACTCCGCGATATTACTAATTTTTTCTTTGAAGTCCCACCACCTAATGGCTACTCGCTACTAGCTAGCTACAAAGTAGAGCGTGATAAAACTAGGCTACAACAAACCAATCCCGGAGACTATGGTTTTCCTTTCCGCTTACAACCGGGGCAAGAAACTAGCTTTCAAGTCACCTATCAAGCTCAAGGCGGGCCACGCTGGGTTTACAATGCAGCAGGACAATTACTTTCTAACTTTCGCCTGACGGCAATTGCCAATTTTGCACCAGCCGATTTTGCTAGTGGAATTGTACCCAGTGAGATTAAAGGTGATGGACGCAGCACTCAATTTACTTGGGTGTTTGATGATAACGTTTCTGTCAAAAATCCCTTTGGAGTGTTTACTAATACTACTCCCATTCGTGACACAGGGATAATCCCTCGGCTTTTATTGCTAGCACCCGCATTATTTTTGTGGTGGATACTTCTATTGTACTTGTCGCTACCAATGAATCTTAAAAATGTGGCGATCGCTGGAGGTATATTCTTTGCTTGTTTATTGAGTTTGACTTATCTGAGCCGATTAATCAATGCCCCATTAGCTTGGACAATGATTTCCATCATCTTACTAGCCCTGTCATGGGGATTAGGATCAAATCGTCGTGCTTCCTTGGCTGTGATGATCTGTACTATTGCTGGTGCAGTGCTACCCGTCTTTGGATTGCTGGTTCCATTCAGCGGTCTTACCCTCAGCTTAGCAGGTCTTCTTTGTGCTATTTGGCTAGCAGTGCGTCACTGGTATAGCTGGCAAAGTTTACATTCAGAAGATAGATCTATTTAAGTCTTTGAGCAAACAAATATCTTACCTCTGGTGCTTGTATTGTAAATAACAGTTTATCTGCTATACGTGTAAAAATAAATATTAATTTTCTACATAAGAATAACCAATCCAAAACGTAGATTGTAAACTTTTTACTAAGTTACATCACCGGAAACATTTCTTTAAATACCTTTGTTGTGAGTTTGTTATCCTCAACTAAAGGGTTTAAAACTTCTAAGTCTGTACACAGCATCAGTTTCAGGCAGGGTAACAGTCCCTGTTTGAAACGTCTTTAGTTTTGATTTTGAGTTGTACCTTGATGCCCTAGAAGCGCAACTTAAATTTTGAATTTTTAATCAGGTGATGTCAGAAAGCAATGTAATTTTTTCATGAAGAACTCGGATTATTATTGCTCTTTTAGTTGACTACTGTCAGTATGTATTTGTGTGTAAAAAATCAATAGTAAGTCTCGGTTAGCAGGGGGTTGATTAAGAATGTGAAGGGTAGAGTACTTGAGTGTATGTACTTTTGCCAAATGCGTTACTACTGTAAAGCTTTATATACCAAGAGTTGATATACGTGTATTCATACAAGCATGGGTTGAGCTATGTAAGCGGTGTCCAGTGACAAGCCACTTCCCGTCTACACACCGAAACAAACTTTTGGCAGCGATACACAACTCACCTGACAAATTCTTTCCGAGACTTAAAAGCTCAATGCCATTAAAACCGACTGAAAGTTTAAAATTTTTAGTCTACATCAAATCGTGGTAAGACACGCCTTCAGGGGTGTATGTGCCAGGTTTTGTCTTGGCGGGAGGGCAGCTTTCGCAGACCTTTGTAAAAGATCTAATCAACTTGTTGAATTTTATTGTTGGAGAAACCAGACCAATGTTTAGTACCGCACTTTTGAAAAGGTTAACGCAAGCCACTGCCACCGCAGCAGTTGGTGTTGCGATGTTTGCTGCTGTGGGAAATGCTCCCGCTAGTGCCGTTACATTAAAAACTTACAACCTTGCTGGAACATTCGCACCTGAAGCTCTCCCAGCTTCTACTGGCCTCAGTACTGACTTGGGAGGAGGTTCTTTAGAAGGAACTTTCACACTAGATAAAGATGCAGATCCAAGCAGTTCTTTGAAAAGCTGGACTGTGAAATTATTGAATTCTTCTGGCGACCTGGTGAAGACATTCTCTAATAGTCTGCCTGATGTTTTTTCCACTGGCTCTTTGGTGAGCAATAGCCTCAGATTTGGAGATGTCAGCACAGCAGGTGGTGCGCTTCAATCTGCTAACTTGGGATTACAGTTCCAAGAAGGTTTTAGTGGAACAGGTACAGGTGCTGGATTCTTCTCATACAATTCTTACTCTTTCAGTACTGGTGCGTCAACTGCTGGAGCGATCGCTCTAGCTTCGGTTACCTCGTCGGCATCGGGCGAACCCGTTCCCGAACCTTTCACCATCGGTGGTACAGCCGTTGCTGGCGCTATGGGCTTCTGGCTCAAGCGTAAAAAGCAAGCTTCTAAAACAGCATAATTTCATTGCTAAAAAAAGGCACACTTGGTAGTGTGCCACTGTTTAAAAGAATCTAAATACACAAAGAGTTTCTTCTCTACACTGAGGAAACTCTTTTTTGTATTTATTACAGGTTCGACAACATATCATAACAGTCAAAGCTTTTTTATATTAAGAAAAAATACTTAAGAAACTAATTTTGAATTTTAGCAATCAAAGCTATGGTGAAGTATTTTACAGGCATTCCGGAAACAGTAGGTAATGTCAGGAAACTTATATAATGATATACTCAGTAACCAACTCATGAACCAACACATGATCGGTAAATTACTGCAAGGGCGTTACCAAATTGTCCAAAGCCTCAGCGCGGGTGTGTTTGGACAAGCATACATTGCGGTAGATATAAATTACCCAGCCAATCCTAAATGCGTTGTTAAGCAACTTAAGGTTAATAGTATTCAATCTAACTATTTGGATACTTTGAGATTACGTTTTCTTACTGAGACTGAAACCCTCAAGCGTTTGGGACGCCATCACCAAATTCCCGAACTCCTGACTTGCTTTGAAGAAAATGGACAATTCTATCTAGTGCAAGAGTTGATCGAAGGACATTGGCTGAGTGCAGAATTACCAATCAATCAACAATGGGGAAGTCTGTGGAGTGAAAGCGAAGTTGTGGACTTCCTAGAAGATGCTTTAGGCATTCTCGAATTTGTTCACTCTCAAGGTGTGATTCATTGCGATGTTCAACCAGAAAACTTAATTAGACGTAGTCAAGATCGCAAGTTAGTTCTAATTGACTTTGGCTCAATCCAGCCAATTAATTTTGGTATTGATACAGAATTACCTATTTATAAGATTCCTGTAACTTCGTTGGGGTACATACCACCAGAGCAATTTATTGGTAAGACGCAACCCAACAGTGATATATATGCTTTGGGTATGATTGCTATCCAAGCTTTAACAGGTATTGAACCGTTGCAATTGCAAGTAGATCTAGATACTAATGAGATGATCTGGCGTTCTCAAAACACGCCAGTCAGCGATTATTTAGCAGTTATTCTCAGTCAAATGATCCGCTACGATTACCAAACTCGCTTTCAGTCTGCGGCTGAGGTACTGCGGATACTCAAGCAAATGAGATGGGATCAGCAACTGCAAATTACCGAGGTGCAGAATCAAGCTTCTCTAGAAACAGCAGCTGATAAGAGTAGTTTTGATCAGCATCCCGCATCAGGGCAATCATCTCCATTGCTTACAGGCATGACAGTAGGATTGGCGGCTAATTCTTTGTTGATGGGAATTAGTGTATATTCTTTAATTAATAATTCACCAATATACTCAGAAACAGAAACTTTATATCAAGCAACAAAAGAATATCAGGGGGGAGATTTACAAGAGGCGATCGCTTTAGTAAAATCAATACCTTCTCATAGCGATGTTTATCCAGAAGCACAAGCCACCATCGAAGAATGGCAGCAGCAATGGCAACTTGCTCTTAAACAATATCAAATAGCCGAACAAGCTTTTAATGAAAGTAGATGGTCAGATGTACTACATACGGCTGCTAAAGTACCTGATATTTTATACTGGCAATCTAAAACAGAAAAACTGGTTAAGCAAACATATATCAATATTGAAGTACAGACGCAAGATTTATTAGCAAAAGCTTATGCAAAAGCCAAAGTCAGAGATTTTTCTGTTGCCTTAGAATATCTGCGTCAAATTCCCCCAGAAAGTTCTGCTGGCGCTTTAGTTCAACAAAAATTGTCTGAGTATAATCAAAAGCGGCAGATTAGAGCAGCCTATTTTTTACACAAAGCTAATAATCAAGCATCTATTGGCAACTTTGATAGTGCGATTAAATTTCTTCGCCAAGTTCCTAAAAATACTCCAGTCTATGCTCAAGCTCAAGTCAAACTGCATGAGTATACTCAAAAGCAGCACCTGTTAAGCACAGGTCAAAAGGTAGCATTAAACACAAATTCTTTAGCTGAATCAAAAAGAAGGCTCTCACCTACCCGGAACGGGAGGCGATGAAAGGGAATAGGCAACGCTTCGGGCTGCTAGATCCCCTGATTAAGAACCTACCCTTGAAAAACCGCTAGATCTCCGACTTTTACCCTTTGTGAAGCCACCTTCCAGGTGTCTACAAAAAGTCGGGGATCTGATCACTGCTAGTTTCTTGAAACTACACGACTGACAGCGCATCGCCCGTTATCAATGAAAGAAACTCTTTTCCTTCCTCTATACCTCTACTTCTCTGCGAAACGCTACACATAGCTTGCTTAAACGTAGGGGTACGACTTTGCTCAGTAACCAACATCCTTGCACCTCTACACCCTCACCAACTGGGCTTATAAATTATTTTGAGAAAATTCAATATTTTTGTTAAACTACTTATGCTTTTGTTAAGACGTGCATAAATTAATATTGTTTTAGTAACTTTTGATGCTAAACAGTTACTGAAATTATAAATTTTAGCTAAAGTTTTTTTTTAATCAACCTACCTCTTTGTGAAAAGTCCGATTAGTATAGACAAATACTACTATCTAAAAAATAGAGTGCATCAGCAAACACTAACTTAAAAGAGTTTTAAGTTTTTTTACTCCCAAATCTAAAGTGTTATCTGGAAAACTTTTTCATTTTTAGCTAGACTTTAGTATTTTGACTAAGTTGTTATATTTTTTTTCAGCGTTTTCCACGAGTCTAATGTCAAAATAATACGTACTGTTTACAACAAAGGTATTTATTAGGAAAAATACTACAGTTAAACATTAAATAAATCTAAAAGTTTAGCAATCATCACTAAACTTTTAGCTTAGTTGCTTGATCCTAAGTAACTAAGATATTTTTGAGATTAGACCGTTCGGAAGAAGGCAAGCCAGGTAAGCTGGCGAAAATTAGAAATTAACTAGAGATAGTTATCAGGGATGGATTGAATGAGCAGATTAGCTTTTTATATAATTTTGTTACATAGTTTGTTATTAGGAGTAACAACTGCTAGTGCTAGGTCACTACCTCTTGGTGGATTAGAGAAAAATTTGTCTAGCGACAATCAAGTAAATCAGTTTTCGGCAAACTCAAGTACAGAGAAAGCTAAGTCATTAAAAAAAACTAAGTTACTATCGAAACAAGTTTGGGTAATTAATCAGAACAAAGGGGTGCAACATCAACCCTTTGTTTGGGTGGTTGACGACCCTAAAAAAGCAGGGCAACAACCATTTTTGCAAGTGCAAAAAACGCCAGAAAAACCTAATCCTAAGCCTAATACTAACGCTAAACCAGACAAAAAAGATGATTTGGAACCATTTGATGATGTTATAAAAGACACCGGCAAAATGGGAGGGCTGTTCACGCTTTATCGTAATAAAGAGAAGAATAAAATTTATTTAGAAATTAAGCCAGAACAATTAAATAAAAATTACCTAGCTACGGCAACGTTAGAATCTGGCATTGGTGAACGGGGCATTTATAGTGGAATGCCTCTACAAGATTTTTTATTTTATTTTCAGCGAGTTGATGATAAGTTACATTTTGTGATTCGCAATGTCAATTTTCGCACACGTGAGGGCGATCCTCAAGCGCGATCGCTTGCCCGATCTTTTAGTGACTCTATTCTCTACACTATTGCCATTAAAAGCATTCACCCGCAACGCAAAACTATGCTCATTGATTTGAGCGATTTGCTACTCACAGACTTAGCAGGATTATCTACGAGTTTGGGTGTTTCTGCAAATACAGACCAGTCCTATTTTGGTAATGCTAAAGCTTTTCCTCAAAATTTAGAAATCGAGTCGGTTTTGAATTTCATTAGTAGCAGTAGCGAGAATGAAAAGTTAAACTTTGCAGCCCTACCAGACAACCGTGGCTTTACCCTGCGCGTCCACTACAGTCTCTCACAACTACCTGACAAAAATTATAGACCGCGTTTGGCTGATGAACGTGTTGGTTATTTCATCACTGCTTACCAAGACTTATCCAAAGACGATCGCAATGATCCTTTTGTCCGCTATATCAATCGTTGGGATTTAGAAAAACAAGACCCCAAAGCAGCAGTTTCTCCTCCCAAAAAACCGATTGTTTTCTGGATTGATAACGCTGTCCCCTTTGAGTACCGCGATGCCATTAAAGAAGGCGTGTTGATGTGGAATAAAGCCTTTCTCAAGGCAGGATTTAAGGATGCGATTGAAGTCCGCCAAATGCCAGATGATGCCACATGGGATCCCGCCGACATCCGCTACAACACAATTCGCTGGATTAATACAGTAGATGGATATTTTGCTATGGGGCCATCCCGTGTTAATCCGTTAACGGGGGAAATTTTGGATGCAGACATTCTCGTAGACGCCAGTTTTGTTAGGGCGCTCAAGAGTGAGTATCATAAAATCGTCCAACCCAGCCAAACCCAAACTCAAACCCAAACCCAAACCCGCACTTCCTTAACAGCATTAATGCAGAATCGCCTGCTTTGCGCTAATGGTTTAGATGCCAAAGAAAACGGGGTCTCTCAACAGCCACAATGGCAGCAAGGACTGTCTAATCGGTTATCTAAATTGGCAGGGGAGTATGATTTATGCTACGGCATGGAAGCCGCTAACCAGTTTGCCCTTGGTTCCTTGACTATGGCACTGTTGCAAGACAATGCACCCACTCCAGAACAAGAAAAAGAGTATATCCATCAATATTTACGTTTAATCATCGCTCATGAAGTTGGACATACCCTTGGGTTACGCCACAATTTCCGTGGTAGTACCATGCTGTCACCAGAGGAGATGAATAATAAAGAAATCACCCGTGCCAGAGGTTTGTCTGCATCGGTGATGGACTACATACCCCCAAATATCGCCCCTCAAGGTATCAAGCAAGGAGATTATTTTCCCAGCATAGTGGGGCCCTATGATGATTGGGCGATTAAGTACGGCTACACAACAATTCAAGCAGCATCACCTCAATTAGAAAAGCCTGTTTTAGAAGAAATCGCGCAACAATCCTACAAGCCTGAGTTAAGTTATTCCACAGATGAGGATGTGTATGACCTCGATCCCACTGCCGATGCTTGGGATAATAGTGGTGATGTGCTGCTTTATTCTCAATGGCAGCTAGATAACTCGCGTGTGATGTGGCAGCGGCTTAATAGGCGCTATCCCAAAGATGGAGAAGGTTATAGCGATTTGAGCGAACGCTTTAGTACAGTCTTAGGTAATTATTTTCAGCAGGTTTACTACACAAGTAAATACATTGGGGGACAGTCTTTTTACCGTGTGAATGTGAGTGATAAATCATCTAGCAATTCTGGTCAACAGCGATTACCATTTCAACCAGTGCCAGTTAAGCAGCAACGGCAAGCGTTAGAAACCCTGCACAAATATGTGTTTGCCGAAGACGCATTAAATTTCTCGCCAGACCTGCTGAATAAATTAGCACCTTCTCGTTGGCGACACTGGGGTAGTTATCCTCGCATTGGTCGTTTAGATTATCCCATTCATGACTTGGTGTTGTTAATGCAGAGTTTGGTGTTGCGAGATTTATTATCGAGCGATCGCCTCTCTCGACTCAAGGATATTGAACTCAAAACTCCAGAAGGACAAGCACTGACTTTACCTGAGTTATTTGATACTTTACAATCAGGTATTTGGACGGAAGTACTCAAACCCAAAAGTCAACCATTGAAAATTGCTAGTTTGCGGCGAGGCTTACAGCGCGAATATCTTGACATCTTGACAGCGATGGTGCTGCGAAAGGAACGTGTACCCGAAGATGCCCGAACATTAGCATGGTATAAACTAAAACAACTAGATGAGAAACTCAAACAGGCGAATTCCAGTGATGAGTATACCAAAGCGCACTTGCTAGAAACCCGCGATCGCATTGAGAAAATCTTGAATGCTCCGTTACAGGCAAATTAGTCTGAGAGTAGGGAGTGGGGTTACAATCAACAACTACAGAGTTTATCCTTAGTACTAAGGAGATAATGCAACTTGAAAAGTTCTAAGTTCGTCTGGTAACTTGTTTGGTCATTGTATATTTTCCCGAAATTATCTTCAGACTGAATTATGATGCACTGGAAAGGTTTTTCTGTAAATTACAGCGGATGGCGACGACGCTGGTTTTATCCGTTAATTTCGGTGGTTGTCGCCCTGAGTGTATCTCTGACTGCGCCCTTACCAGGAAGAGCCATAGATTTATTGCCTCTTCTGTTCCAAGGAGTGCAGGTATTTCAACTTTCTAATATATCTGCTCGCCAGGAAGTTGATCTTGGCAAGCAAATAAATCAGCAAATATTGAGTAGTCAAGTTCGACTTTACGACAATCCTGAGATTAATCGCTATGTAGAACAAATTGGTCAGCGATTGGTAAGATATAGCGATCGCCCCAACCTGCCTTACACCTTCCAGGTAGTTGATAATAATGCTGTGAATGCCTTTGCTACATTGGGGGGTTATGTCTACGTCCACACGGGTTTGCTGAAAACCGCAGATAATGAGGCGGAACTGGCAAGCGTCATCGCCCATGAAATTGGTCACATTGGCGGTAAACACTTGGTTAATCAGATGCGGCAAAAAGCGATCGCCAGTGGTGTAGCTACAGCCGCCGGTTTGGATCGCAACACAGCGGTGGGGATTGGTGTAGAACTAGCATTAAATCGCCCTCGCAGTCGTCAAGATGAATTTGATGCTGATCGCAGAGGGTTAAGAACTTTAATACGTACTGGTTATGCCCCTTCTGGCATGGTTTCCTTTATGCAAAAGCTGCTCAAAGGTGGTTCTGGCCCTGCATTTTTGAGTACACACCCCGCAACTAGCGATCGCATCAGTGCCCTCAAACGTTCAATTAACAACCAAAGTAACTATGGAAGTTATGGGTTGGATGGCAATGCTTACAGAGCTAATATTCGTTCATTGGCAAGGTCTTAATCTCAATTCCAACCCTGCTATTTTGTTCAGAAAAAAGGCAAAACAAGCCGAAGTATCGCGAATTATTTTTCATGCTCGCTGCTTATTGCGGCGAGTACCTTTTATTTTGGTAGGATCAATGCTAATTACCGCCTCTTCTAAAGGCAGGATGCGGAGTTGGTTTTTATGAACGTTAACTTGATAAACTAAATTGTTTGTGGTGTCCAATCCAGTCAACCAGCCACTACGGTGATGATAAGCACCAGTATCTATACCTAGCCACCCTTCTCCTTGTGCCAATTTACCAGGAGTAACGCCCGGTAGAGTAAAGGTAATGGTATGACCAATAATAATCAACTTATCTAAAAAGTAAGGCTGTTCCATGCTGTGAAATTCATCACGTATCCAGCACAGTTGATCAGCAGTTTGTTCTGCTACCGATTTGGTGGGGTCAACACCAGCATGAGTTAACCAAATATCTCCCAAATCGAGATATGTGGGCAAAGCTTTGAACCAATCAAGATGTTCTGGGGAAATTGTAGATTCGTGATAGCTGGCTAAGGTTGCTTGCCCTCCACTGTACAGCCACGCTTGCATTGCTAGAGAGGAGATGCTTTTGTTAGTCAAAATATCTAATAACATTTGCTCATGATTCCCTAGCAAACAAAAGTAATTATTTTGCTTGACAAAATCCACTACTTGTGAACTATGAGGGCCACGATCAATCAAGTCTCCCAAAAAATAAACTTGATCGTTTGAGGTGGGGGCGATCGCCTCCAACAAATTCATTAGCCCTTCGTAGTGCCCATGCACATCCCCAATGACAATTCGACGGAGGCTAGTTTCGCTCATTGTTTCGTAGCTTATAATAACTTTGACTAATACTTTTGCTACACCTTAAACCATTTGATTTCCGCAAAGCAAAAAGCAGAAATATCGGAGAGATTTTATTTTAATTTAAGTATATTTTTATATCTTAACAAGAAATTTTTAGTTAGCAAATGTTCATTAATTTTGTACTGTGTATCAAAAAGTGCAAGTAAGTTAATTTGGGAAATTATGCTCGTTTGACTTGTTTAGGAATTAGTAATAGGCTTAAAATTTAGTCAATTACTGTATTATTTAAAGTCAGTATCGTCATGTATGAAATTTTCTCTGCTGAAATTAGCTCACGTATTTGCAAACATATGAATGAAGATCATGCTGATGCTGTGGTTTTATATGCTAAAGCTTTTGGTGGTATGGCAGATGCGATCGCAGCTCAAATGGAATCAATTGATGCTGAAGGGATGAATTTAACAGCACAGTTAAATAGCGAAACTGTGCCGATTCGCATTCCATTTGATCATGTTTTAGCAGATGCCGAAGATGCTCACCAAACTCTAATTGCAATGGTGAAGCAAGCACGGGTTAAATAAATAGGCGTTGCAGAACAGTAGGATAAATGTTGCAAGGTTGTATCCGAAAGTTGGCTACCCAACCATTTGGTAAAGATTGAGTTATTTTACTTTCAATGTAGTTTTTAATTTCTTGCTCAGTTGCAAATTGCATCAAGCATTCTCCGTTTACTTTTGCCTTATTTGGTCAAATATTACTTTCTTAATCTTCTGCTTGCAACAACCAAAAGCCGCTGTAAGTCATACCAGAATCATCGGGTTGCACTAACAAAAAGTGTAATCCTTGACTTAGTTGTTTACGCTGTTGATAAACTTGAGCTGCGGCTGCAACTTCTGGATCTGCAAATGTGGCTACAATCCATCTATCTACCAAACCAGCTGCTAAAATCAAGCCATCTGGTGTGCCAGCGATATAATTTAACGCTACAGGATTAACTCGCTGTAACCATCGTGCTAATTGCATCGATTGTTTGCCACCATAGATAACTACGCCAGGGACAGATACTGTTGAAGCCAAACCCAGATTAATTGGTTTGAGGAACTCTGGGATGTGCAAAATAGGAATAGGGCGATCGCTAAATGCTGTTTCCACATCACCAGCAGTTAAAGTTGCAAATCGCCATTGTTCTCCCCATAAATTTTCTGGCAATGGTACAGGCGGTGGCTGATCTAAAATTAGAGGATATTGCTTTTCCTGCAACCACTGCTTTAATGCCAAAGTGCGGCGAGTGGGTTCGACATTAATTCCCAAACTGCGACAAGCTAAATCAATCAAACTCAATGATTGAGGACGAAATACCTGAATCACATCTGGTAACTTTTCCCCAGCAGCTAACTCAAATTGAGCAGCAACCCAACTCGAATTCGCTGCCGACTGAGGACAAGTAGCTACATATTTAAAACTGCGAGTTGCGTCACAAATCAACAACTCCCAGACAACTTGCTCATTAATATTTGCTTGGGGACGCTTGTAAAAATCAGCCTGCCATACCAGACTCATATTTTTCCTCGTCCTTCGCATCTTTGCGGTTATAGTAACCAACTCTTATCACAATATCATCACCAGGGAATGAAAATATTTCTTCCCCACTCCCCACTCCCTACTCCCTACTCCCTACTCCCTACTCCCCATTTTCATCAAGGCGGGTGCGGGAATTGAACCCGCTAGTCCCCAGAGATGGTGGAGACGTTAACCGATAATCCTAAATTCTTCGTCCCTAAAAGGCAAGTTGCGAATCAGGATAACCCGCCAAAAAGTTTTTAATTCACATTAGGCGTAATTCGTAATTTAGAGACGCACCATAGTGCGTCTCTAAATAGCGTGTTTACAAATCACCTGTAGCCAGCATCTGAATAACGCGAGGTATTCCAGGATCAAACCCAGCCAAATCCCAAGACAGCAGATCTTGAGGATCTACCAAGGTAATTTGATAAGGTGTCAAGGTGACATACACAGCTTTCGCATTGGGATTCACCTTTTTGCGATACTCCGCTAGTGCTTGAGCAGGATGTTTATATCCAGCCCAACTCTCAGAGTCAGTCCAAAAGCAAACCACATCTGCCTTAAACTTGTTCTTGATCATCCAGTCATAAGCTACAGATGCATCCGTGCCACCGAAGTTTTGGTTACTAGCTTTGCGAACCGCAGAACTGAAACTATCTTTGGCAGTAATATTTAACTCCCGGAATTCGCTAGCAAAACCGCGAATCATATAGTTTTTCTCTGCCTTGGCTGTGACTAATGCCATCGTGGTGGCAATTTCACAGCAACTCAGTTCCATATCTGCAACCAGGCTGCCCATAGAACCAGAAACATCGACGGCGTGCATGAACACCTTACCTGTGGGTTCCACCACATCAAAAGACAATTCAACCGCCTTTTCTAAGATGTCTACAATTCGAGGAACTGGGTTCCAAGTCTTCTTACTACGTCCTAATCTACCTCCAGATTGATAAGTTTTGAGTGCTTTCAAAACATCAATCGGATGGATACGACCTTTACGCAGATGTTCCTTGTTGTTGAGAACCGCTTCAACTCGCATCAGGTTAGCAAGTTCGTCAGCACGCAACACACCCAATTCGGTTAGTGACCCCAGGTTACGCAGCATTGCCCCTATCGGCATTTCACCAAATAGCAACTGCCAAGCTTGCTTGTCCATCTTGCCTACAGGGGCAGCCATTTCGTGAGTTAGGCGTGCTTGAGCAATGGCTTGATGGGTTTGGGTGGGATTTCGCTTCAGCCATTCATACCACCAAATCTGTGTCAACGCTTCTGAGGGGATTTGTGTTGGTAGTTCTTCCCAACCTTTTACTACCCACTCATACAGTTGACGATGATTTTCTGTAGGTGGTTTGACGTGAAATAATCGCAAAGCATCTCTGTGAGAGAAACCTTGACGTTGTTGATATTTCAACAGTTGATAAGCCAAACCCTTGACATCTTCCCGCGATAGCCAACTTTTGCCAGCTTCCCGCACTACTTTGCCAAATCCTCGCAAGGATTTAGTATAGTTAAGCCATTCGTAGAAGTGGCTACCAGTGCGGATAACTTGCGGAAAGATTTCGCCAAAAGCTGTTTTGGCTGCTTTTGCTTCACCCATTGATAGCAGCACCAAAGCGAGAATCGGCGCACTGTTGTTGATGGCGCGTCCATCGCTAGCATAGAGAATTTCTTCAGCAACACGGCTCGGATCTTCAGCAATAGCTTGTCTAACAACTGCTACAAAATCCTCTGTTAATTCCTGTTTGCCAGCATAGTAAGTACTTTTGGCTGTGCCAACCAATAGGCAACGGCGCAGCATTTTCCAAATACCAGCATCAAACATCCAACCACCGGAACGCCCTTTGATCATTTCTGCTTCTCGTCCGGGGATGGGTTGAGTTTGTGGTGTAGTTGTTTTGTTTTTAGTAAAAAAATTATAATTCATGACTTCATCTCCCGGCCCTTTCGGGCAAAAATGGAAGGTGGCAGGGCAGGATTTGAACCTGCGACAACCCGCTTAAGAGGCGATAACCCTAATTCTGCGGCCTTTTCAGGCAAGGGGTGAACAAGGATGTTTTAGGCGTTCTACCACTGAACTACCTGCCACATGAAAAAATTTCAAATTGAGATTTCGTTGGACTAATTTTGGTGTAGCGGGGCGGGACTTGAACCCGCGACCTCTCGAACCCTATTCGATAACCCTTATTCTTCGGCCTTTGCAGGCAAGGAGCGAACAAGGATATAAGCGCTCTACCACTGAGCTACCCGCCACATGTATAATTTTGGACTTTGTATTTAAGTTTTGCCTCAAGTATTTTTACTGAATATCTGCATTCAGTCTTAACTAAGCTAACCGCGATAACCCTTAATTCCTCGGCCTTTTCAGGCAAAAGATGAACAAAGGATACTTTAAACTTAAAACTTAGTAATTTTATTGGGAGTAGCGAAGCAGGATTTGCACCTGCATCTCCAGAAGTTAATCAAGGATGGTTGATTTGCATTCGATAACCCTCGATATGTCGGCCCTTACAGGCAAAGTGGGCACTCTGTTATTTGAGCTATCCGCTACTAGTGAAAGGTGACTCCTGGGGGGAAATCAGCTTGTATTATTAATGTAGTATCTGTATTATCTAATGTCAAGTGGGTAATGAAAAGTTCTTGCTTGAGTTTTAAACTCTTCGATGATTAAGCCAAGTAGTTAGGTCGCAGACTCTTGGCAATAAGCTAAAACATATCTAAAGGGCAATCTAGTTTTCCCTATTCGCTTTCATGGTGAGGCAAAAGTATTTTTTGTATTTTTAAATACATTATGTTTTTAAGGCTACTAGTGGCTTAGGATTAAAAACCCTATTTTTACTGGTAAAAAATCTGATAGCAAATTTTTAAATACTATCACTTAGATAAAATATGTAATATAAATAACTTAAAAAATAATCATTGTTTCCAGATATTTTGCCGCAACTTTGCCAAAAGATACAAAAAATGTCACAATTTTTGCCAAGATGATATTATCATTTTCCTAAAATTCACTTGGCAAAAATCAGCATGAGTGAAAAACAACTAGAAGGTAACGGCAAAGCTTTTCTCGTTCTGCTTTTGCCTATATCGTTTTTGATTATTTTCCTAATTTCCACCTGGAGATTTTTGTTAGCACTAGTTCTGTTGCTTATTGCCTTCAATGTTTGGCAGGTGTATCAGTGGCAGAAATGGTGTCAGCAGGTTAACCCGATTTTTAATCAGTTAGTGCAGCAAAATCAGGGCAGACTAACGCCAATGGACTTGGCAATTCAGGGCAATTTTCCTGGAGCAAAGGCAAAACGCTACTTAGATAGTAAAGCTGCGGAATTTGGAGCTAGTGTACTCAACTCAGAAGATGGGAATCAGTCTTACTACTTCATAACTGCTAGTATTCTGGGCAATATTCTAGACAGTAGCGAGCCTGTTAGAGAACTTCCTGCTCAGCGAGTTACTAAAACGGCGCGATCGCTTTTAGCTCCACCACCAGTCTTACAGGAGGAACAACCAGAAACCGAATCATCACCAATAACTCACGTAGAAGCAAAACATCCACTACTGGAAAAACAACTCATTTTTGGCTCTCTGATTCAATCAGAACTTGCTAAACGGCTGAATGTTTATTCCAGTACAGTTTATAAACGGCGAAATGATCCAGAATTTCCTGAGTGGAGTCGTAGCCGTGACCCCGATGGTATTGCTTGGTCATATTCGGAAAAAACTAGGGAATTTTTTCCCATAGAAGAAAAACAAGGCTAATGGAGAATTTTCGCTTGTAAGCCCACAGCTTCAGAGATGGTAGTTAATCCGCTTTGTTCTAGGTGAGAAAGTAAACCAGCCAGAATCCGGCGTACCATTAGTGGGCCTTCATAAATCCAGCCTGTGTAGACCTGGATGAGACTAGCACCAGCGGTAATTTTTTCCCAAGCATCTTCAGGGGAAAAGATGCCACCAACGCCAATGATTGGCATTTGTCCCTGAGTTTGCTGCCAAATAAACCGAATGATTTCTGTGGAACGATCGCGCAATGGCGCACCGCTAATTCCACCAGCTTCTAATTCAGGTGATTTACCAGTTTGGTTGATCACCTGTGTTTTCAATCCTTGCCTGCTAATAGTAGTGTTAGTAGCGATGATTCCTGCTAGTTGGTAGGTTTGAGCTAATGCAATAATGTCGGCGATCGCTTCCCATGTTAAATCTGGTGCTATCTTGACAAAAACAGGCTTTTGTGTAGTGTTTTCTTGCTGTAATACATTCAAGATGCCGCTGAGCATAGTAGCATCTTGGAGCGATCGCAATCCAGGTGTATTGGGAGAGGAGACATTGACGACAAAATAGTCTCCCAAATCCTTGAGTAAGCGAAAACTATCAAGATAATCCTGTGCGGCTGCTTCTAGAGGAGTTACCTTAGATTTACCCAAATTTATCCCTATGGGTATTGATAAGGTCAACTCTTGCTTAGTTTTGGCTAAACCTGATGCCATTGCTGCTGCACCACAATTATTAAAACCCATGCGATTGAGTGCAGCTTGATCCATGGGTAGGCGAAACAATCGGGGGCGGGGATTTCCTGGCTGGGCGTGAAAAGTTACAGTCCCTAATTCCGCAAAGCCAAAACCCAGACTAGACCAAATGCTAGCAGCAATTCCATCTTTATCAAAACCGGCTGCTAACCCTACAGGATTAGAAAAGTTTAACCCAAACAAAGTTTGTGTCAAACGTTGGTCATCAAAACATAGAGATTCCTTGAGGCGTTGGTTTACCAAACTACCAGGGGGGCGGTTGCTTGTTTGGGATAACCAGCTAAAACTACGAATCGTCTGTTGTTGTAACCACTCTGGATCTACTTTTACTAGATTGAATAACAGTGGACGAATGGCAAATTGATAAATATCCATTTGTTAGTTGTCAGTTGTTAGTTGTCATTATGCCCTGAGTCCTACAAAGGACTGCTACTATGAAACTAGCGAACTTGGTGGTGCTTATGACACTAGCAATTGTGACTGAGCCTACTCCTCTGAAGCTGAATGAAGATGGCGTGGTTCTTGTCGGAAAAACTCGCGTTACATTGGATACTGTGGTTGCTGCCTTCTCGGAAGGTGCCACAGCAGAAGAGATTGTCGAGCAATATCCATCTCTTCAACTTGCGGATGTGTACTCGGTGATTGGTTACTACCTTCGGCGAAAGACCGAAGTTGATACTTATCTAAAAATTCGACAAGAGCGTGCCGCTCAAGTTCGTCAAGAAAATGAGCATCGTTTCAACCCAATTGGGATACGCGAACGGCTGATGGCGAGACTTAACCATCAAAGACAGAGTTGAAATGCTGCGTCTTTTAGCGGACGAGAACTTTAACAACCAAATTGTTCGGGGTATTCTTCGACGAAGACCTGGGATTGATATGTCAAAGTTCAAGATGTAGGTCTGTCCAGAACTGATGATAGAGTCATTCTGGAATGGGCAGCACAACAGGGTCGGGTTCTGTTGACTCATGATGTAGAAACAATGACCCGTTATGCTTATGAGCGTGTACAGGCAGGGTTAGAAATGCCAGGAGTATTTGAGATTAGTCGCAGCGTTCCAGTTGGGGTAGCTAGCGAAGAGATCTTGTTGCTCACGGAGGGAAGCTTTGAGGGCGAATGGGAAGGACAAGTGCAATATCTTCCTCTTCGTTAAGGCCCCAGCGCGGTCTAACAATTCAAATGCAGCGTACGGTTGAGGTTTCTCAATTCGTCGTGCTGATGGCAGAATCTTTACGCAAGATGCGATCGCTTATTAGTCAGGATGCTTTTCTGGGCATCTTAGATATTACAAGTTATGTTACCAATAATCAGATGAGGCAGCCGCAAAAACTCATAGCCGCCGACGAACAGCAGATCATTTCCTTGGGGCGCGTCCTTCAGAGTCTCAGGGAAGAGGATAATGTTGAGGTTCTGATTGAGACTACTATTGCTTATATTAAAGAGCAGTTTAACTATAAATTAATTTGGATTTCTTTATACGATCGCCTAGATCACATCTTGTTTGGTAAAGGAGGCGTTACACCTGATAGTGACAAGAATTTTTTAAGAAAACGCTTTGTTCTCAATCCTGGGGATTTATTAGAACAGGTAGTAGTCGAACAGCGTCCCTTGGGTGTTGCCGACTTGCGAGTGGAAATGCGTGCTGCCCAATGGCAAAAAGTTGCTGAAAAAAACCAAATTCAAGGGGCAATTATCTTAC
The DNA here is from genome assembly GCF_059505385.1 of Desmonostoc vinosum. Taxonomy (NCBI): domain Bacteria; kingdom Bacillati; phylum Cyanobacteriota; class Cyanophyceae; order Nostocales; family Nostocaceae; genus Desmonostoc; species Desmonostoc vinosum. The sequence continues at coordinate 49,789 of NZ_JCACKM010000333.1, read as the reverse complement.
CAATTCGGCATCGAGACCGCTTGTTAGGTTTACTGTTGCTGGGTTCAGAACGTTGGGGCTACTTGCTGCCAGCGGATACTAGAGCTTGTCTGATGATGGTTTTGGGTGAATTGGCAGCAGTGCTTTACCAGCAGGAAATTGATTTGCAACACAAGCAAATCAAACGATCCGATGGGCCATTGCTGGGATTATTGGAAAATTTACGCACCCTCAATAATTTAGAACAAAAACTCAAAGCAGTTGTAGAAGCAACTCATCAATTTATCTCTCCCAATCGCACAAATATCTACTGGTTTGAGCGGGAAGGGCGCTACTTTTGGTGTCGGATGAGCAATCAACTGATCAAAATGGGTCGTGACTATAGCACTGAACCAGCAGCTGCGGGAATGACTGTACAGGATTTGAGTGAGTTTTACTATGCTTTGTCAGTCAACCAAATTGTGGTGATTGGTGAGGCACGTAGTTCCTTAAAAAGCCATTTTACAGCCAAATTACTGCAACGCTTGCGAGTGCGATCGCTCTTAGCTGCTCCGATTATCTGTCAAAAGAATCTGCTGGGATTTTTGGCGGTGGAAAGTAATGAACCTCGAATTTGGGCTGAGGTAGAAAAAAGTTTTGTTCAAGGTGCTGCTGGCTTAGTTTCTTTAGTAGCCCCCATCGAAAGCACAGAAAATACTATCAAACAGATTCAAGAAGATGCTCAATTAACTAGCCAAATTGCTCAAGGTATCTATAGTGAGCATGACTTGAACCAAGCCTTATATAACTGTGCGAAAAAAGTTTTAGCTCGACTAGGAGCAACTCGCTTTTTGCTATTGCAATATGACCCTGAGCAAAACAATTATCAATTTACTTACCAAAGTCAACCTCAAAATCGTCGGTCTTTAACATTTACCCTCAATCCTCTACGAGAAATGGATCAGCAGTTGTTACAGTCTGCAACAATTGCAGTAGAGGTAGAGAACTTAGACGAAGATTTGCGCTTTTTTAATTGGCGTCCTTTCTTATTAGAAAATGGAGTGCGATCGCTATTAATTTGTAAATGCGCTCAAGGTCAAACAACAGCAGCATTGTTGATTATTACTCACGAAACCCATCGTTCTTGGACAACTTTAGAAAAAGAATTACTTTGGGTTGTTAGTCAACAGGTTGGTGTGATTGTTCGTCAATGGCAACTGCACAATCTTACCCAGCAGCAGCAAACAATTTCTCAAACATTCGAGCAATGTCTACACATGTTGGTCAAAGCTCAAAATAGCAAATCCAAGACAGAAGAAGAATATCTAGAACACACTGCGCTAGAACAAATATCAACTGTTTTGGGCTGTCCTTTAGCAGTTATGTTATCTTGGTCGCCTGGTGAGCGTTGGGCAAAAATTATTCCAGGGGTAATTGCCAATAGTCAGTTTGAGATTGTTGTAGAAGCATCTGTTCCCATCCAGGCTGAGGCTTTAATTCAGTGGGCGTTGGCTACAGAGGGTTATTTAATTTTGAAGGCAGAGGATTTACCTCTAGAAACAAGAAAATGGTTGAAGGGTTCTGCAACTGGTCAAATTTTGGTGATGGCTTTACATGCTGCTACTGATTATCAACCTACGGGTATAGTTGTGTTGGCAGACTCTCGGGAACATCGTTGGTTAGAAGCAAACCTCAATGCTACAGCAACTCTGATTTCTCAATTAGCCTGGTGGCGTCGTCAAAAGCAAATCACTCAACTTTTAGATTCTACAACAGAAGAACTACGCCAACTCAACTGGTACAAAAATCGCCGCTTAGAGGAAATTCAAAGAATCATGGCGTTGTCACTTAGCCAAATACATGATTTGGGTATTCCTGCTAATGAACTTACGCAGATGCGCTACCAGCTATTACTACGACAGTTAGATCAAATAACTACTTCCATGAGTGGGTTGTTAAAACTTGAGCAGTGGCAATTACATATGAGCTGGGAAACGATGCCCATAGCTAGTTTGCTGAAGCGATCGCTCGAAAGAGTGGAAAATTTACTTAAACAGCATAAATTGTGGATTGGTGTGCATGGCTTAGGGCAAGGGATTGATGAGCAAGAATCCCCAAAGGGCGCTGCTTTGCTCAAAGGAGTTGCTAATGCCAGTTCTCAATCCGCAATGGCGATCGCGGGTGATATAGTCAAAATTGAATTAGTTCTCCACGAATTGTTGGTTGCTGCGTGTCAACGCTCTCAAGATGGGGGTAGAATCGACGTCTGGTGTCGCCGCTTGGATGAGCGATCGCTGGAACTATCGATCACAGACAGTGGTCAAATTGAATCACAGCTATTAGCACAGTTGCACCATGATGCACCCAAGGATGTGCTTGCTCCCTCTATACTTGACCATCCCCCAGCTTCACATATGGTGATTTGCCAAAATCTGATGCAGGAATTAGGCGGAGAGCTGGATTTTTATCAGTTACCTGACAATCGGGTAGTTAGCCGCCTGTTGTTACCTTTAGCTGGCGGTAATTAATAGCTGTGTGTATGAGTAGCAACTAAATTTACAACTTCGCTATGATCAAGCGGCATACGTATGTAAGTTTGACAACCCATTTCTAAAAATCTTATAGGATTAGCACTTCTGCTCGTATCCACTAAAGCAACCGTCAAAATTTCTTTTCCTGTTGCGAAAGCTTGATGTTTTACTTTTGCTAAGAGTTGAGAGTCTTCTAGCATATTAGTGCTAGCAAGTATAGTATCTGGAGGTTGAAGTGATAAAGCCTCCATGGCTTCTTCAATAGAATTGACCAGAATCACAAAAGCACCGTCTGCTTCTAGGATAAAAGTAAGTAACTCTTGATGATTTAGGTCGTTTTCTGCAACAAGTATCTGCAAACCTTGCAATAGCAGTCCTTCTCTAAGTTGTTTTTCTACATACATAGATCTGAGCTAGCCTTTTTCAAATAGAAACTGTTTTATTCCTTTTCTTATTAGATACTTAAGGCTAGTCAACAACAGATCTACCGCAAGATAGAAACTGTTTTGACTCTAATAATTTAAATCTATCAAAGATTAATTACTGCTACTGTTACCAAATCATTTGACGAAAAGTGTTCAATTTTTAAATAAAGTTTAATTTTGTATATTTACTCACATTTGTATTGTATTTTACAGTATTAACAAAGTTTCTAGTGTAACCGATTTTCCTTATAAAATTGCCTTGGAAGTAGCGATCGCATCTTCAGCATTCTCTACAACATAAACATTTTCTGGTGATAGCTTTTTAAAGAAAACTTTGCTTTGAGCATCATCATTAAGCAGGATTACTTTCTTATTTCCTTTCAAAGCTAGGGCAATTTCTGAAGCAGTTCCTGCACCCATACCACAGGCAATGACTAAATCGCTGGTAAGAATATTAATATTATTCCGAGCATTGCCCATATCTGTGAAAATGGCGATATCGATTGCCTCAGAAATATCGTTGATATTTTGTTTAGGGAGAATACCAATCGTGAGACCATTACTAGATTTTGCACCTTTACTCGCTGCATCCATTACCCCCACATTCCTACCACCAGTGAGCAACATCCAGCCTTGTGCAGCGATGAGTTTTCCTAAATTGTAGGCATGTTGCAAATCTGCTACTGTCGCTTTTTCTCCAGGCCCCATCACACCAATAATAATCTTTCTCATTCTGAATCAGAATTTTTATCTACTTTATAAGCTTGTAATAAATACTCACCATTAAAATGGATGAGGTGAGTAACATCTTCAGCAATCCAAACATCTGTTTCCCAGGATACTTCATGTAAAAACTCAACCATAGCTTTACGGCTTAGAAACGCAGTTACCATCACAAGAGGAATTTTAGTACCAGTAAAGAGGATTTCAAGTTCTTTCTTGTGTTTAGGATTAATTGGCCCATGAGAAGTTACAGCTTCAATCAAAACTAGCCAATCCTTTTTTAGATGGTGGATAATTACATCAGGCATTTTACCGTGAAAATTAATGATAACACCTAGATCTCTCAATGCACTTTCATTAAAATAAGCAAATTTTTCATCAGTATCACCAACATAAATTAGTTTCCCTCTCGGAGTAAATCTTTCTGCAAATTCCTTAATAATTTTTTCAATTAAAATATTCTGTCCGCCTGGTGATAAAGTGATTACTTCTCCCTCAAATATTATAAGTATACGTAACAATTCTCTCTCCTGAGCATATTGTTTTTTCAAAGTTTCAATTGAGGAAAGGTAAGTACGAAGGGTTTTCTCCCATTCAGTAGTTCCATAGGTACGCAATAATTCAAGGGCACTTTCTTCAATTTGATATACTGTTTTTGGACTATTAATAGGTCGCTCAGGAGCATCTGGATTTGAAACAATTAAGGCTGCATCTAAGAACTGATGAACTGTTTGGCGACGCACAGTTTCGCGCGTATTAGGTTTATATTTTTTACCGTAATGCTGCGCTATAAATTCCATTATCGGGGTAATACCCATTAATGGAGATGAAGCTGATTCCCAAGAATCATTTGGCTTTAGTCCAATTAAAGAAAGAAGAGTTAAAGCTGAACGTTCATTAAGTTGTAATCGTGGGAATCCTAAGAGACTTAATATTTGTAGTGCTTCATCAATACGATTTTTAATTGTGATAACGCTATTCTCGGATTGACTATTCATACTTATTAATTCTTCTATAAACCGATCAATTTCTCTTTGTGAAGGAAAATTTTCTTCAATTCGTTCTCCTAAAGATATAAGCTGTTCTATTTTAGGAAATTTTAAATTTCGTAAATCAGTTGCATTAACCTGAGTATGTCCATTAAACAATCGAAAAAATGTGTCTATAATTGTAGAGTTTAGATAGACTGCAAGACCACGTGCTAAGTTAATATGAAGTCCTTTTCCATTATTATGAAAATAGTTTAAGTGATTTTCAAAACCTACCCATGAATAGCAAATTTTGTCAGCATCATATACAGCAGCAACCACTCGTTTTTTTTCTTCTTTTGTAGAGAAGCGTTTAACTAAAACATAATGTTCATTCGGTACTAGCAGTGATGCTGTTTGCTCTGTATGTACTAAAGCTTGGTGTTTTCTAGTTATTGTGGGATATCTAATATATCCCTCAGATAAATTGGCTGGATAAATTAAGGGAACACAATTTTTATCTGGTATTAAACGTAGAAAATCCCTTGCACGGAAATCCACAATGCGTCCTGTTGAAACCGTTAATTTCAGGTCTTCTAACGTACAATTAAAATTTGCTATTTGTTGAATTATCTGCTGACTGAATGTATCTGGAACAATATGAATAAATTGCTGCGGATCATCTGGGTGAACTACCTCTTTATAATTTAAAGAATTAGACATAATAAAGTCATCATCAGCGGTTATGCTTGTAGTAATTAGTACATTATCAAATTTTTGTTTCTGTTTTATAGCATGAATAATAATTGTTTCTTGCAAAACTTCATCGTTAAAAGCTTCTTGTCTGGATTCAAAAAGATGTATCTGGTCTAAAGCCATCATTTGTAAAAACATTCTTCGGAAATCTTTAAAGTATGGCCCATTACAAAAACTGCGAGGTGAAATAGCTACAAGTTCTCCTCCTGATTGAAGAAGTAGAGATGTAGCAGCTATAAAACCAGTATAAAGATTGCTAGTTTCTAAACCCAAGGAACGTAACAATATACGAACCTGAGAGTGAGCGTTAATTTTTAAATATGGGGGATTAATAATAGCGTGAGTAAATCTTAAATTCTGAGAACTATCAAATAAACTAGGCCGAAGAAGTTTAACAGCATCTTCAACAAAGTCTTTTTCTCTGATTTCATAGTTTAAATTAATCCCTGCTATTTGACATCTTTTCGCACATAGTTTTAATGTATGTTGCAAATATTCGACTAGAAAAGGATCAATTTCATAAGCAATAATATCTAAATTTTCTGGAGGATACTGCTTATTGCAGAGTTTAGCTACAAAAGCTGTTAGTAATGAACCAGTTCCTGCTCCTGCATCAAGTAGAGATATTTGAGAAAGATTAACTTCATTAAACATTCCAGCCATTAATTCTGCTACAGGAGCGGGAGTCAAAAACTGTCCTAATGTTGTTTTCCGTTTTTGCTCCTGCTTCAAGCTTGCAGCAATTCTTAAAAAATCAACTTCATTTAGTAAGTCTATGGCAGAGCATTTCGCTAAACTTTCTAATTCCACCGACTTTTTAGTATTGTTTGTAAACTTTCCACTGCTTGATTTAGTCATTACGATTTGTATTATCGAACAAAAGTTAACTGTATCAGGTTTTTCATTTAGTTCATAATACAGACTAATTACTAAACTTTTTATTTTCAATGTCCATAATTTGTAGACATTTTACCGACAGTACAGGGGCAGATTCGATAGATATGAAACTTTCTTTATTCACCATTTCCTGCTTTATTTACCATTGTTCAGCCCAGTAGACAATTTCTGAGGCTGAACTATCAATTGCTACACCATAACTATTTCCATGATTCCATTTAAAACCAGATCTACCTCTATCTTGGGCATTTAATACTAAGATTTCATAGGTAGAGGGAAAAGATTCTTCATCAGAATCGCTGGTATAAAAGAAAGTTGTTGGTACACCATGAGGTTGGTTAATGTGGTCATTTGTATCACCACCTCTATATTTATGCTTGGCAATATTTTTATATTGTTTTAGTAACTTTTGGATTTTTTCTGGTGTTTGTTTGACTCTCACTTGAAAATAGCCAGGAGAATAAGCAATGCTTGCACTTTTATTATCAGTAGAAATATCACTAGGAAAATGTTTTAACTGTTCATTGTTAGACCACAATTGATTGCGTATTTCCCGATAGCGGGAAATATCAGTGATTACCTCAGACTCACTAGTGCTACTAAAGGCTTTTCTCAATAAAAAACTGCCCCCAACAACACCAAGGCTGCCGAGAGAGAATAGAAATATTATGGCGATTTTGACAAGATGCGATCGCTTCATCAAGTTGGGCATGTGTAAATTACATAGTCATATACCCAACTAGTAAACTAAATTGGTAGGATTGCGGAGAAGTTATCAGAAAAATTGATGAAAACTTTGTGTAAACAGTAAAAATACTGGAGAATCGTGAAATTATTATGAATTAGGACTAGGCAATTATCATGTTTTCATAGGATAAGCCCAACAAATAGAAGCGGTAATATGCAAATTAAACAGACAGAGGTAATGATTCCTACACCTGATGGACAGATGCCCGCTTTTTTATTTACACCTGGTGAGAGTATCCACAAGCCAGCCGTTATCCTCTTGATGGAGGCTTTTGGATTAACATCGCACATCCGAGATGTAGCAGATAGAATTGCCAATAAGGGTTATGTGGTACTTGCACCAGATTTGTACTACCGCGAGTTACCAAATAATAAGTTTGGCTATGATGAAGTTGAGCAAGCAATGGCGATGATGTATCGCCTGGAAATGGAATCTGTAGAGAAAGATATTGACGCGGTGTTGACTTATGTAAAGTCACAGCCAGATGTATCACCTGATAAAGTCGGCGTGACTGGGTTTTGCTTAGGCGGTGGACTAACCTTTCTTACCGCTTGCAAGTTTTCAAATGCGATCGCCGTCGCTGCTCCTTTCTACGGTATGGTTTGGGATGAGTGGATCGATGCGGTGACAAACATCACAGTCCCTGTACACTTGTTCTTTGGTGGTGTCGATCCTTTCATTCCTCTCGAACGGGTTAAACAAATCGAGTCTCGATTTCAACAACTGGGCAAAGAATACACATTGCAAGTTTACCCCGATGCCGACCATGGCTTTTTCTGCAATGAGCGTTCTTCTTATAATCGCCTAGCAGCAGAAGACGCCTGGCACAAACTCACGCAGTTCTTCCATAAGCATTTGCAAGGGAATAGGGAGTAGGGAGTAGAGGGTAGAAAGAGAATAAATACTTACGAATTACGCTTAACAACTGGTTTATTTCCTATCAACTATCCAGGACTTTCTCAAGCAGCTGATTTTGGTATGGGTATAGCAACGCGAAATCTAAAAAACCTAGCCATAAGAGGTAGGAAGTAGGGGGGATAAGAGAGAACAAACATCCATTCCCAATTCCCAATATCTATTTAAAGAAATCTTTAGGAAAAAATTTACCCTTATTGGGTGAATACTCAGAGCAATTCATTGCCTCTTCTGTAAGAACGATAGAAGGTTGTACCGCACATTTAAGATAATGATTCTTTGAATAAAATCTACAGTTTTTACAGGGAAGTTTGTGTAAACCTTTAACTGAAAAAACCATCTTATTATCTAAATATATCCTAATTTTCCGCAATATTAGGAAAAACAATACCCAACTAAAGACAAAGCCAACAGGAGACAAAGATATTGCTAAATCGGATATATTTAACTCTTTTGATTGTAGTTGCTCTTGTTTAACTTCACTCCGGGTTAGCTGATGAAATTTTCTATGAGCTATTAAATTTATTGGCACTAATTGACCCAAATACATATTATTTACCTTTTTTTATCTATTTTCAGACTGATTTTTGATCTCAAGGTAAATGGCATCTTCCGCGCTTTATCTAAACTCGATTATTTACAAGGTTTTAATTACAGGTTTAGCAAAATAAAACTTAGGGTATATCTGTCGGTAGTTTTGCTTATCTTTTACAGACATACACCAAAGGGAATAGACTATAAGATAGTTTTATAAGCAGCTAATTTGTGTTAATATATAATAATTACCAAATTAAACTTACTTAATATCAAAAATTACATCTATATTCAGTTTAATTATTGATAAAAATTATTTATGCTTGATATTATTCTTACTTGGTTGATTACAAATTGAAGCTTTTTGATTATTTCTAGATTGCCTTTAAATATTGAAGTAGATAGCTTTATAAAAGCAGCAGTCTTTGGTGCTTTTTTGGAATTTTGAATGCACTTTTATTGCCAATAAGGAGGAAATAGGGAACGCTTAACAAGGAACAAATAAAGAAGGAAGTTAAAGGTGTACTGAATTTTTTTCAAAAATCAAATATGAGTCCTATATGGGGGTACGCTCAATACTTCCATCAAGCTGTATTTGAGGGGGTATAATGCCATCACCTCGTTGTACTTAACAACATAGGTTGGTACTAATATAATTTAATGTTAATAACAATACATATATCTCAAAGCATTCGTGAAGTACTTTGCAAGCCTTCCACTTCTGAACCAACACTTGTTCATGGGTTAGTGTGACCTAGTCCGTATTCAACACTTTACGAAACACAATCTTATCAGCGCCCGCTGTGTAGAAGTCTCGGATACGAGCCTCCTCATCGTAGCCGCACTTTGCGTAAAACGCCCGTGTGCGCTCGAAGCTCGCTAACGTTTCCACCAGTAGCATTCGCCCACCCCGCGCCTTCAAAGTTTCTTCAACGTAGCGCAGCAGTTTTCCACCGCGTCCTTGTCCCTGGCGATCGGGGCGAATGGCGATCAATTGTAGGTTCCACGTCTGATCGGTCATCCGTTCAGGCTCACAGTAGGCGACCCCCACCGGCCCGTCTTCGTCATCGTCGTCGGTGATCCAAAAGGGATCGCTGTCGCTGTTGCCACCGAGGTATTTAGCCAGCATTTTGCCAAGATCCTCGAGTTCGTTCGGCTCGAAACCGATTGTGTTGGCTACAGCAATCAGCGCTGCTGCATCTTCGGGTTTTGTAGGTCGGATCATGGAGAACTTCAGTATATGCTTGAAGCATATAATAACCATCAGATTTACTTAATGTCAATATGCATGACGCATATAATTGAGGTATGGAAAACACTAACCTTGCGAATGTAGTGGGGGCTTTGGCTCTTGCTTTGACAGATTCGGTTGCCCAGTCGGTGGAGCAAATGATCGATGATGCAGGGCCGGCTGCTGAGGCTCTTTGCTTGGTAAGACATGCACCTGGGATACCGATTGAACAGTTACGTCGCGCCCTTAGGATGTCGCATCCAGGTGCAGTAAGGCTTGTAGAGCGGCTGGAGAAACAAGGATTAATTCTCCGTGAGCGCGGCTCTATTGATCGCAGAACTGTGGAACTAAAATTGACCCAAGAAGGTGAAGCTCTGGTGAGCAAGATGCATCAAGCGCGGCTCTTGGCACTTGAGGAAGCTATTGTTTCCCTATCCTCAAAAGACCGCTTGCATTTGTGCCGCATCAGTAACCAAATCTTGTTGTCCCTGACAAAAACGAAGGACAGTGCCTTGACTATCTGCCGTTTATGTGATGAAACAAACTGTCTGAATTGTCCAGTGGGTAAACGTTACAGCGAATTTACTTAACGGGGATGAATGCAGATTTACCCATCATAATCAATGCACGAAACAAAAATAATCCCACTGTTTTGCAATACAAAACAGCGGGACGAATGAGAACAAACAGGGAAAGCAAAGGAAGAATTTTTATTAGTTGCTAAATCATTCTGCAAGTATGCAACACCAGAAAAGATTCTTCCGTATTCCTTATTTTCTATTTGCTAAAAGCATCCTTGATGTTATCTACAGTACGTTCAACAGCATTTTTTGTGTTGTCTACTGCTTTTTGTGTCCGAGCAGAATCTTCCTCTGCTCTTCTTTCAATTCGAGCTGCATCTTTTTTGGCTTTGCGCTCAACAAAACTACCATTGTCATCGGTTGCTTGTTCAACTTTACTGGCGTTTTTCTTTGCAGTTCGCTCAACTTTATCTGCTGTATCTCGAATGAAATTCTTGGCTCGTCCAGCATCTTCATTAGCTTTATTTTGGACTTTATCGCCTGCGTTTGCTAATATGGTCAGGTTTGCAGTAGTATCAGCCATAGCTGAGGTATTCGAGAAAAACGCACCCTGCCAAACAAAAGCGATCGCTGATACACAAAATAGAGTAGTAGCTATCCAACGTCCTACAACTGAGAGATTTTTCATCAAATCATTGAGTTTCATAGAACACAATTTCCATGTGGTTTAGCATAATATTTTTACTCCATTTGGTTTATCGACTAAATCGTTCCCCAGATAGAGGTTATTTTGTCATAAGTTATTAAATAAATTCACTCTTTTAATAGATTGAACATATATTATGTAATCTGCATTGTTGAAACTTGATATTTTAGAGATTATTTGTATAAAAAATGTTAGTAGTTATGCTACCGTCTGGGAGTCTCTGCGAACATTAATCACACAATGAGAGGTAAAATTCTTGCTTTAATAAACTAATTTTAAACTTGCCATCATTAACAGAGAGTAAATAATAAATCTTAATGGTTTTTGCGGTGTAATTTGGCAAATTTTAGCACCTAGTAATACTCCTGGGATTGAGCCAATCCATATTGGTAATACTAAACTCCAATCAACAGTTCCTAATGTAAGATGTCCAATAGAGGTAAATAGTAATAAAATTGCTGCTTGGGAAATATCTGTACCAACTAACTTACGTGCATCTAAACGGAAAAATGCAATCAATATTAAGGCAAACATTGAGCCAGACGAAACACTTGTTAGACCTACAATACAGCCTAAAAATGCTCCTATACATATACTTTGCAAGCGTCCTAGTTTAGTATTTAAGTCAAATTTGGGAAGTTCAGGTAATTTAAATTTGGGGAAGATAGTTAACAGCAACATTTGCACCAATGCCAAAACTGTGACTAACAGAATTGTCATACCCAACAAGCGAAGAATAATGTTGTTCAGGTCATAATCTCCATTCTGTTTAATCAAGTGCAGCATTCCTACCCCAAGCAAAGAACCTGGAACACTCCCCCAAGCTAGCCACTTTACCACCTGTATATCGAGGGTTTGTTGCTGCCAATGTTTGATACTGCCAACGAGTTTCATGGGAGTAGCCGCTACAACGTCAGAACTTACTGCTACTACCGGAGGCACTTGAAAAATAAATATCAACATTGGCGTAATCAGTGAAGCGCCGCCAATACCTGTCAAACCAACAGTAATACCAACTAAAAAGCTGAAGATAGGTAACAATAAAAAGTCCATACTCCTGTCCTTGACCGGGGTTTTGTAAATACGGCCTAGCTGAAATCAAAAGGCTGACTGTAACGCTGTTGTGCAGACTGTCTCCTGCAACTCCAACTTTTGACCGATTTATTTAAAATTCTCTACAAAATCCTAAAATCTGATCGGCTTACCGTATTTTAATCTTAAAAATCCTAAAAGTCCATAGATATATGCGAGAATAAAAATATTTGGTTACAATATATACTTTTTGTCTAGCCTATTTACTTCTACAAGCCTGATTTAAGCTATATTTATACTTCAGTGAGAGAATATATCGCGGTGTTTTGAAAAACTACATTAAAACAAGCGTAATACCGTATTCAATATGGCAGAGTTAGAAAAAATCAACAACGACAATCAAAAGCTACAAAAACCAGTAGGATTTGTGCAAAAATTGCTCACAACCCATTGGTCTTCTTTGTTAGTGCTGTTTGTGGGGATATACTTACCGCTACAAATTTTTGGGTTGCTGGCGCTAGAAGTCAGACACAATGAGGGTGGTTTTCCTTGGGATTTACCGATTTTGGTAACGATTCATTCTGTAACACAGCCACAGTTGAGTGTATTCGCAGCGATACTCACAAAATTTGGTTCGTTTTGGACTGTGTTACCCATCCTAAGCGCGATCGCAATCATTTTACTATTACAACGTCGCTGGCGATCGTTCACCTATCTCATCGTTACTGCTGCTGGCAGTGCAGTTATTAACCGCACCGCAAAAGAATTTTGGCACAGAGTACGCCCTCATCTGTGGGACTCAGTTGCACCGGAATCGAGTTATGCATTTCCCAGTGGTCATGCGATGACGAGTATGACATTGATGGCAATTTTGCTAGTTTTGACTTGGGGGAGTGTCTGGCGCTGGTTGGTGGTGATTTTAGGTGGCGTTTATATATTAGCTATTGCTTGGACGCGACTATATTTAGGAGTTCATTTTCCTAGTGATATTATCGCAGGTTGGATGGTAGCGATCGCTTGGGCAATTGGCGTGAGTTTAATTATCAGGCCCCATCTAAAACCAGCAAATATTGTCAGCGACCAGCAAGCGAGTGAAACAAAGTTGCTTCCTGAAGAACAGCAATAGGGGTTAGAGTGTATCTCATATGAATTAAGATTAGATACTTTTCTTTTCATTAGAAACGTGCCATCTGCTATGAATAAAACAAACACTTTCTTCGCCCCACTCCCCACTCCCCCATCATCATTGCGGCACGAGGTCTGAAAATTGAACATCCTAGAATTGTCTTTACTTGTCTGGCTTGGGTCGTTCACTGCTGGTTTTATTGGGGCATTGACTGGGCTAGGTGGTGGAGTTATTGTTGTTCCTCTATTAACTTCAGTTTTTGGCGTTGATATTCGCTATGCTGTTGGAGCTTCCTTAGTTTCGGTAATTGCTACCAGTGCAGGTTCTGCCTCCACATATATTAAAAAAGGCTTAGCAAATTTACGCTTAGGAATGTTTTTAGAAGTTGCAACCACTATTGGTGCTATATTGGGTGCTTTAATTGCAATGTTTGTTACTGTTAAAGTATTGACCATTGTGTTAGCAATTGTCTTACTTTATTCTGCATACCTTTCTCAACAACCAAAGCAACAAAATCCAGAGAACGATATAGCTGATCCTCTGGCTGACTACCTGCAAATTAATGGCTCTTACCCTATGGCAGAAGGTATAATAAACTACCAAGCTTATACAGTTTTAGGTGGATTTTCTGTAATGTTTATCGCTGGTATTATTTCCGGTTTGCTAGGTATTGGTTCAGGCGCATTTAAAGTTTTAGCGATGGATCAAGTTATGCGAATTCCATTCAAAGTATCTACTACTACTAGCAATTTTATGATTGGTGTGACTGCTGCGGCTTCAGCAGGAGTTTATCTCAACCGTGGTTATATCGACCCAGGATTATCCATGCCAGTGATGTTAGGAATATTACCAGGTGCTTTTTTAGGGGCAAGAGTTCTCATTGATACGAAAACACAGTTATTAAGAATTGTCTTTAGCCTAGTGTTAGTATTGATGGCATTGAAAATGGTTTATCAGGCTATCGTTGGAGGGCTTTAAGAGAGGACAGGAAATCAGAAAACCTGTTCCCTTATTCATTGTATAGCTACAGTTTTCTATTGAAATTTAAAAGAGTTTAATAAATGAAACTACTATCTAACTCTCATAGTCAAGCTCACTTCCCACAAAATTTAATTATTATTGGAACTTTTTTAAGCTTGATATCTTTATTTGGACAACCATTAAATGTTCAAGCTTTAGCTACTAATTATCAAATTTCTCAGAATACTACACAATCAAAAACAATACCTGCCAATCGTCTAGTAATAGGTGGTATAAATCTCTCAATGTCTGAGCAGCAAGTCAGAAAAATTTTAGGTAAGCCGCTTAGTATCAAAAATGGCTATGAAGAAATAGCTGGTAAAACTAGAACTCTTCAATATAGAGGTTTAACAGTTAAGTTACTTGAAGATGTTAAACCCACAAATAAATTTTTTGTGTATGAAATAGAAGCTAATAGTTCTAAATATATTACTATCGATGGCGTCAAAGTAGGCGATAGTGTTGCAAAAGTAATAAAAATATATGGAAACCCTCAATCAACCGATACTAATATTTTTAATTATGAAGTTGATAGTACTAGCCCTATATACTTTAATTTCACCATTGATAATGGTAAGGTAAAAAAAATTCTTTTTGGTGATTTTTTGGGTTAGTACAAAACTATTCACCCCAGGGCGAACAATCGTTCAATAAAAACCAGGAATTTGAGAACGTGTTCACAAATCACTCAGGATTTAATTGGTGTTTATGAACCAAAATTTAGATGAAAAAAATGCGCTGATAGCAACTTTACCATTACAGTCAGTAAATGTTGGCTCTAACATAGACACATTAACTCAGCCTTGTCTAGAAACTTCAGACACTAAAAACAAAAAATCGCAGTTATTGCAAAACCCACATCTACTCGATATTTTATTAAGTTATTTACTGAAATATAGTGTTTTGCTAGTCAGTGCTGTTGTGTTATTAGGCGGTATACTTTATCTGTTACGTCACGGAGCAGAACCTACTCAATACCAGTTTTTTCATGGTGAACCACCCGAGTTTCGCTCTTTTGGTGGTGTCATAACAACAGCCTTATCTGGTAATGATCTGGGAATAATTCAGTTAGGACTTTTACTACTCATCGCCACACCGATTTTACGTGTAGTGGTGTCTTTAGTAGTGTTTGTCAAACAACAAAACTGGATTTACGTAACCATTACTGCGTTAGTCTTGACGGCTTTGATTTACAGCTTGCTAGGAGCATACCTGTGAAAGGGAACAGGGAACGCTTAACAGGGAACAGTGATGAATCAATTCAAAATTCAAACTAACGCTTCTGTCTGACCGAGGAACGAGGCGCAAGCCCCTGGCTTCAGACATGGGAATAAGCCGATAGGGGGCTTTAGCCGCAGTGAAAAAAGCAGTACATCGAAAATCAGAAGAATGTCTAATTACACCGTCCGAAAACTCAAAATTGGCAATACAGAGCAGATGCAAAATCTGAGCCGTGCTGCTGGCGAGTTGTACTCAAGGACGGTGGTTAGCTTTTGGCGCACAGTCCGCAAGCAGGACTTGTGGCTCAAGCCTTCATCGCTTATGCGCTGGCTACCCAATGATTCAGAGAATCGTCTTCATGCTCACTCTGCCGACGCAGTGGTGCAGAACTTCTTTGCCTCGCTTAAATCATGGCGGGAACGTCGCAAGAGTGATCAAGACGCTCGCCCGCCACGCCGCCGCAAATGGTTCTACAAAGTGCAGTGGAAATCTTCAGCCATCAAGGTCAAAGACGGCAAGCTACGCCTATCTAACGGACAGGGCAATGAGCCTGTGATCATTGATTGGGCTTTCTATGTGCCCAAATTAGTAGAGATGGGCTGGGATGGCAAGCAATACGAGATCCGCGCTTGCTATGCCACCGTTGAACCTGTCGCTGTTTTTGATGGCATTGTGGCGGCTGTAGACATGGGAGAAATACATCTAGCGGTTGCTCACGATGGGGAGCAAACCTATATCCTCAATGGGCGGGCGCTGAGAGCCAAGCGGCAGTATCAGAACCGTCTCAAGGCAAAGCTTTCAAGCCGCATCGATCAGATGAAGCGCGGCTCCAATCGTCGCAAGCGGTTAGTCCGCTCCAAACAGCGGCAATTGGCAAAGCTGAACAATCAGATCAAAGATATTCAGCACAAGCAGACTACCAGACTTGTCTCAACGTTCAAATCTAGAAACGTTCAGACCGTTGTAATTGGCGACATTCGAGACATACGTTCGTCTGTCGATTACGGCAACAGAGCGAATCAGAAGATTCATCAAATGTTGCACGGGCAGACTCGGCAGATGCTTACCTACAAGGCTGAAAAGCTGGGGATGCGGGTCGAGTTGATTGATGAGCGGTATACCACTCAGACGTGTCCATCGTGCGGCAAACGCCACAAACCTAAAAACCGCCTCTACAAATGTCGCTGCGGCTTCAGGTTTCATCGTGATGGCGTGGGAGCAATCAACATTCGCAAAAAGTATCTGGGATGCATGGACATCCCCGTAGTTGGCGTTATGGCTGCGCCCATTGGGTTGAGATTCAGACCTCATACTCAGTGTAGCTCCGTCCGCTCGCTCTTCGCCGGACAGTGAAACAATCCCCTTGCTTTAGCAATGGGGAGACAGTCAAACTAGACTTTTGTGAGCTTTTATTTTAAAGTACGGTAAGTTGATAGAATTTATGTGTTTATGATTGGTACTGAAAAAAAAGGTCAAGAGTCATTGTTGCAAGCTACAGATAGCTTACCTACAACTCTGTTGCAGAAGCTTAGAGGCGGATTTTTTTTGGTTATTGGATATTTATTGTCACCGTTGTGTTGGTGGAATGACTTAATATTCAATTTACCTATAGCTTATTTTTTCGGTTATATTTGTAGCCTTTTTGCTTCTAAGTTACTTATGCCCGGTGTCATTGTTGGTTACTGGCTATCTAATATTATTGGTATTCTCTTGATGCAAGCAGGTGCAATTGATGTTTTCCAGAAACAGTCCCAAGAACACGATCTCAAAAAAGAATTATTGACAGGATTGATTTCTTCAACTGCGTATACCTTTTTTATCTTAATATTAATTCAGTGCAAAATTCTTGAAACTCCTAACTTCTTTTCGGGTAGTTAGAGGTTATTTATGTAGTCCACTAGTGGCGTGGCAAGGCTAAAATAGTGTAATAGCTGTAGGTTAGGTTGAGCGAAGCGAAACCCAACATTGATCTCGGTGTTGGGTTTACCCTGCAGGAAGCCGCCCTCCGGGCGTCTACGTTCCTCAAATGCCATTGATACCAAGCTTAACGCGCTTCTGTTGACCTAAAATATTGACTGCTATCTGACGCAATACTGCAAAATTTTGTGAGGCATTATCTTTTCTAATCAGACAGTCATCCTCGTTTAATGCTACATCAAGTACCCTAAATTAGTTAATTTTGCTCGCTTTCAACGCATCAGCAACAAGTTTACATGTTGCTGCCTTGGGATCGGGTGACTGAAGAAAAGATTCTAAGCAGGCAACATTAGTTTTGACTAATTGTCTTTGCTCATTTGACAAAGGTTTATTAGCCCGCTGACTGAATTCAATCGCAACCTGATAAATCTTAATTGCCTCTTGAAAGTTACGAAGCTTTGTACTCAATGATTCTTTTGGATCGACTGTATGCACATTTGTCATGCTCCGAGACATAGCATAGCCTAAAAGAGCCTCGTTAGTAGGCATGAATGCTATTGATTCGCCAAAACCTTTAGCTGCTGCACCCCAATCATTATTTGCTTGTGCATCTAAAGCTACTTTGAGAAGCCTTTTTGATTGCAGTTCCAAATTGGCATCAGTTTTCTTCAATTGACTCAAAAGACCATCTACATCTAGTAAGTTTCCTTGATAAGGTAGGCTTTTTGAATTACTAGTTTTTTCTCCACTAGAGGAACTTTGCGTTACCTTTTGATCATTGTTCTGAGCCGATTGTGTCGGGAGCTTAGTTGAAGTACATGCACTTAAAAGCAGGATGACATGGCAACCCATGAGCAGAACTAAGCTGTAACATTTATTTGAATTTTTAATCATAATACCTATTGAATATGATAGTTCCAACACTTAACCCATCACCTTTACGATGATTGAATAGATAATTATAAATTTTTGTCCAGTATGGAACATCCTTAACAGTCACGCATCCATCTGAAACGCTGCCAGTATGAAGGAAGCGAGTATCCAAAGTATTTGCTCCTCCTTTACGAATACGAAACCAACATCTTGCATACGGAGTTTGAGCGAGGTATGCGTCTCCAAATTCAACATGCGGGTAATCTGGAATTTCCAAATCATAGGTGCCATCCGGCAAGTCTGGATTTGGAGTAAAGACAGCCCAAATCGGCCCAACTTGATATGATCCAGTTCCATACCAAAGGTGAGTTGTTTTCGGATTAAAAATTACTGTTGCAGATGGAAGGTGTTGTCCATCCACTAAATAAGACGATCCATCAGACTTACGAGTCACGCTAAACTCGGTATCTTTATGGTCAAGACTTTCATAAGGAATAAAGTAATCTCTATTATTCTCCATTCTCAAGTAATTCACCTTCAAATAGTGGGGTAACTGTACTTGCTGATTATCCCTGCTTCGTTTGACAAGAGTCCATCCTTTTCCATCTGCTTGAGTCAAAAACTTAACTGCCATAATATAAACCTCATTCTTGTTAAGAGTTTAACTATTTATTAGACGGAAACTTTCTGCTTAATTACCCGATTTAGGATATTTATGCAAATTTTTCCACTTAATACCCAGATTTAGATATTATATAGAAAGTTTCCGTCTAATTACCCGATTTATAGCGATCGCACGCAAATTATCAAGAGCGATAAGAAAAGATAAAACCTTGCTAGGGCCAATTGAAAGCTTCACTTATCTCGCCTACCGTAAGGCACATTCAGCAAATCAATCGCCCGTTTCTTCCGCGTGGGCGGATACAAGCGTCACTACACAAGTATTCATTTGGTAATGTGCGTTATGGAAATTAGGCCTAGCACACCAAATATATTGGATAGTGGGGCGCTTGGCGATAACACACCCTACTAAGCTAATCTGCCTTTAACTTGCATAATCCTTTGCCTCAGAAAGACGCAAAGAGAAGTTGCGTGCGGGGGTTCCCCCCGTTGAGCAAACTTCGGAGGACGCGCTTAAGGGGAGACGCGGGGATGCAATTTGAATGATTATTAGCTTACTGTGTTCTCTGTTCCCTTTGTTAGTAACGCAATACCAATTTGAGCAGATTGCAAATGGCGTTATAGATTAATAATATATCTGCAATACCGGACTTGTTCTGGCTCGGTTTCAATAGCGAAGGTTTGGATATGTCTACTTTATCAGAAACTTCTATCGTTGCAGCCATCGTGCTAGTGGCTTTCAGCATTTTGGGTTGGGGCTTTTATCGCGCCAGACCTTTTGGTAAACTGGGAATCCTGGCTTGGTTACAGTCGGTAGTGTTAATGACTCCCTGGTTGCTGTTTTTCGGATTATTTGCCGCCGGGATTTACATCAATATAGTAGGGATACTATTTCTGTTGGTGGCTTCGGCTGGATTGTATATATATTTGGGCAGACAGTTACGCGCAGCTGGGCAAGATGCCATACTCAGGCAACGGGCAACAGAAAAGCTCAACGCTAACGCCTCACTGGAAACAAATCCCCCACAACCAGCAGTAATTACAGAACTCAAACCTAACGTACTGCCAATACCAGAAGATGATTTAAACACCATTAAAGGTATTTTCGGTATTGATACATTTTTTGCCACAGAAACCATCGCCTATCAAGAAGGAGCAATTTTTAAAGGCAATCTGCGAGGAGAACCACAGGAGGTTTATAGCCGTCTTAGCACGAGTTTGCAAGAACGCTTAGGGGAGCAATATCGCCTATTCTTAGTGGAAAACGTAGATGGTAAACCTGTGGTAATAGTCCTACCCAGCCGTAATTATCCACCGCAAATGCAGTTACCGCAAAAAGTCTTTGCGGGTATCCTGTTGATAGCAACCATTGCCACAAGCCTAGAAGCTGGGGGATTACTGCTGAATTTTGATTTCTTTGCTAATCCAGCACGGTTTGTAGAGGCTTTGCCTATCAGTGGTGGAATGTTAACGATTTTAATAGCTCACGAAGTTGGTCATTGGATACTGGCGCGGCGTCACCAAATCCGTTTGAGCTGGCCGTTCTTTTTACCTGCGGTGCAAATTGGCTCCTTTGGTGCTATTACCCGTTTTGAATCAGTTTTACCCAATCGGAAAGTTTTATTTGATATCGCTTTAGCAGGGCCAGCCGCAGGGGGAATCGTTTCTTTGCTGATGCTGGTGACTGGCTTGTTGCTTTCCCATCCAGGTAGTTTATTTCAATTGCCTAATCAATTTTTTCAAGGCTCGATTTTGGTAGGCAGCTTAGCACGAGTTGTTCTTGGTTCTGCTTTGCAGTCGCCCCTAGTTAGCGTCCATCCCCTTGTAATCATCGGTTGGCTGGGATTAGTAATCACCGCTTTAAACTTGATGCCTGCGGGACAATTAGATGGAGGGCGCATTGTACAAGCGATTTATGGACGTAAAACTGCCAGTCGGGCGACATTAGCAACTTTAATTTTACTGGCGTTGGTGTCTCTTGGTAATGTGCTTGCCATGTATTGGGCGATCGTAATTTTCTTATTACAAAGGGATCAAGAACGCCCTAGCTTGAATGAAATTAGCGAACCCGATGATGCAAGAGCTGCTTTAGGTCTTTTGGCTTTGTTTTTGATGATTGCAACTCTTCTACCTCTAACTCCTGCTTTAGCCGGGCGTTTGGGGATTGGGAGTTAATAGAGCAATTAATTTATCACGGTTGGCTTCATCGTGAAAGCTTACTGAGGGATAACCGCTCCCATGCTCGCATTGAAGTAAGTCCTGTAAATGTCTAGACTTGTTTAGGGTTTATATAGCAGTTCCATAAATGTACACACAATAGAGAATTGGTATTAGTTATCCTTATTCTCTATTTCCTGTTCTTCCGTCACTTTGGAACTCTCTTGTAATGGCTTTACTACTCGCGCGATCGCTTCTTGGATAAAAGCCTTAATAAATTCATCGCGGCGATTCATCTGAAACTGTCGCTGTACTACCTCCGTCATCCCACCATCACCCCAATCTTGGTCATGACGAAAATATTCGATAAAACTTTTTCCAGCAATCCTGGTTAAATAAGCCGCTGTCACACCTTGAATTGCTTTACCAATTACCAAAGTAGCGATATTGAGTTGTAAAGCAGTGGTTAATAATTGAATTGCTCCTTTGACAATACCCAAACTAGCGATCGTTTTTGCCAAGGAAAGGGCTAACTCTCGTCCTCGTTCCATGTTCAATTCACAGCCGTAGACTCTACCAATTTCTACAACCATTTGCGCGTTGACAGCGGCTGTTGCCAGTAAATCTACTACTGGTATGGGTGTAACTGATACTACGCCAGCCCCAATCCATTGAAACCGTTCAACGATTTTATCAGCTTGACGGCGACGCTGAGCATCAATGAGTTTACGCGCCTCGTCTCCGAGTCGTAGAGATTGTAAGAGGATGTTATCTGCAACCAAATCCTCACCCTCAGCGCGTAAAACACCTGCCATCCGGCGTAACAAGGGGACAATATCTGGTTCAGGTTGGAAAAGTTCGCCTGTTTCTAATTGTGCAGCTTGGGGATTAGCAGCGATCGCGACTACATCGTCAGTCGCAATAAATCCCCGTACTCGCTGACGTAACTTAGCGAGAATGGTTTCTTTATCTGCATCTGTATATAAGTCAGTCTTATTGAGAACTAAAAGCGATCGCTTACCAATTTCTGCTAACCCCTGTAACGGCTCATATTCTGAACGCCGTAAATCATTATCCACCACAAATAACAGTAAATCGGCTGCCGTTGCTAATTCTCTGGCTAGTTGTTCCCTTTCGGTTCCCGCTACCCCCGCCTCCAAAATTCCTGGTGTATCCGTAATTAAAATCTTGCGTTCTAATCCCTTCAATCGCAAACAATAGGTTTCTCCTACTTGAGTTGTACCCATTGGTGCATCTACTTGACCTACTATCCGCCCCATAATCGCATTGACTAGAGAAGTTTTGCCAGCGCTCCCCGTGCCAAACACCACTACTTGCAGCTCGCCGCGTGCTAAATTAGCCTCAATCTCGCGCGATTTACTTAATAAAGCCTGCCGTGCAACTTCATCTTGAATTTGTGCTACTTGTTGCCGTACAGCTTGCAGCGTCGAAGAAGCAGCATCAGATTTAGCGGCGGGAATTTGGGCAGCAGTTACACGTTTGCGATTTTGGCGAGAACGTTTTTCTCCAGCCTGAATCACAAACACATAATAGACGAAGGCCGCAACTAAGGCTCCTATGAGTACAATCAACAGCAGCAGCAGTAAATTGCCCAACAGCGGAGAATAAGACAATTGCCAATAAAGCCGAGACAGGGAATCAATCAGCCACAGGCTTAGCCCCAAAATCAGGATTAGACCAACAATCAGCGTTACTATGCGCGATAGAGGCATGGTTCACAAAGACTAGTAGATATTTAGAGGCCGATGCTTTTGATCTTAATAGTTTCAGTGTTTTTCATCAGAGTGGAAACATTACATTTTAATAGTTCAAAATGCCTGATTTTTGTATAAACTGAGATTCTACACCAGTTGCATTACTGTTTGGGAATTTATTCCTAGTAGTCTGTTTCATTAAATTTTCGGGGCTCAAGAACCCAAACTTCTTGAAAAAGTCGGGGTTCTGACCACCTTCAAAAGTGAACAGCTAAGCGCATGGTGTGGTGTTTCACTCCTGCTGGAAAACTGATAACTCTGATACTTCGACTTCGCTCAGTAGTAACTGATAACTGTTAAAAATACTGCAAAATATCAGTATGAAAATCTGGTTTTATCTGTTTGTGATCAGTGCAATTATTTTTTCTGCTTTATCGTTTAGGTCAATCAGCCGACATGATAAGCTCCAACAACGCGGCTTAGACCGTTTAGCAAATTGTGGCTTAACCGGCTATGAAGTTGCCAGAGTCATCTTAAGCGAGAATAACTTAGATGAGGTATCTGTGCAAAAAGCTCAAGCATCCCAAAAAGCTACTTTCAAACCAAAACAAGGAAAACGAGGAGCTATATACTTACCCGCAAACATTTTTGAAGGTGGTTCTTTGTCTGCGATCGCAATTACTGCCCATCAGTGCGGTCATGCTTTAAAGTACTCTGTTGGTCGCTCTTATTTAGCAATTTCTCGGCTGGCATTTGCTCTATTTTGGATATTAACAGGCACGGGATTATTCCTACTGAATTTTAGTTTTATTTTTTTAGTTTTCATCGGGAACGGGTTTTTTTTGCTCCCTTTCTGGTTTGTAATTTTAGGAGCGATTCCTGGAGTTTTTCACGTAGTTAGTATGCTTCGAGATCAGTCTGATGCAACTCGTCATGGTTTGCTGATGTTAGAAGCAAAAAGACTCATAGAACACAACGAAGCAAGTTTTGTCAAGCAGTGCTTAGAAGCCTCTTTGTTAAAATATGTATCTAATTTCTGGCTATTTGCTGCTGTTTGGAGCTTCGCAATGGCTGGGACAATCTTACTATATTCGTCTAGTCTTTAAGTGGGGAGTGGGGAATTAGACAAATGACAATTAGGCTAAATTTGTTCCTGTAGAGCGAAAATTCCTTTCTTTAGATAGAACTAAAAAGGCGATCGCTACGTATATGCTGTTAGCGGTTTTGTTTGAGATATCCTGTTAAACTGAGGTGTACATAAAATCTCATCAAATTTAGCTAACACTTAGTTTTATTAAATACACAAGGTATTGAATTTGCTAATAGAAAGCCCAATTATTGCCTTTACAATTCTCCTGACAGTAATATTTACTGTACCTCCGATTTTTGAAAAGCTACGATTACCTGGATTGGTTGGTTTGCTGCTTGCAGGTGTAGTACTGGGTCAAAATGGGCTAAAATTGCTAAATTCTGAATCTGAAACTATCAAATTACTTTCAGATATCGGGAAAATTTATTTAATGTTTGTGGCAGGTCTAGAAATTGATCTAGAGCAGTTTCGCAAAACTAAAAATCGCTCAATTGGTTTTGGCTTTCTGACATTTTTAGTACCTCTAATTGCTGGTATCGCTGCCGGACGTTTATTTAATTTTAGTTGGAATGCTTCTTTCTTAATTGGTTCTTTACTTGCTTCCCATACTCTATTGGCGTATCCCATTATTAGCCGATTGGGAGTTGTCACAAATGAAGCTGTGACAGTGACAATTGGTGCTACAATTTTTACTGATACGGGTGCATTACTGGTATTAGCCATTTGTGTTGGTATCCATAGGGGAGAATTTTCAGCGCTCAGCTTGGCTACTTTGTTACTGGGATTAGCGATTTATTCTGCTGTTGTCTTGTTTGGGTTTGATTGGGCAGGGAAGGAATTTTTTCGTCGCTCTGGTGATGAACAAAGTAACCAATTCTTATTTATATTATTGGCATTATTTTTAGCATCTATAGGAGCAGAGGTAATTGGTGTTGAAAAAATTGTTGGTGCGTTTTTAGCAGGATTAGCTGTTAATGACGTTCTGGGACGTAGCCCAGTTAAAGAAAAAGTTGAGTTTATCGGTAGTGTATTATTTATCCCATGTTTCTTTGTAGATATGGGATTATTAATCAATATTCCAGCATTTCTTAAAACCCTCAGTTCAATTTGGCTAACGCTGGTAATTATTGTGGCTTTGATTGGTAGCAAATTTATAGCCGCATTTTTAGCCAAACTGCTTTACCGTTACAACACAGCGGAACTGCTGACGATGTGGTCATTATCACTACCACAGGTGGCAGCAACACTAGCAGCCACATTAGTAGCCTATCAAACGATGAATCCCGCTGGTGATCGGTTGATTGATGAGGGTGTTTTAAACAGTGTAATTGTTTTGATGTTGGTAACTGCGATCGCAGGGCCAATTATCACAGCGCGGTCTGCGACTTCGTTACAGCTTACCCAACCAGACTTGCAAACAGATAGTCTCGCAACTTGGTGGGAAGGTTATGAAAGTCAACCAACAGAGCAACAATCCTATCCCTTTACTGTAATAGTACCAATATACAATCCTCAAACCCAGCGCTTTCTCATAGAAATGGCAGCATTGCTGGCTAGTCATGAATCTGGGCGGATTGTACCATTAGCTATCACTAGAGCGCACATTCATATGGATGATCCGCAACTAGTAACAGCACTCGAACAAAGTAAACAAAGACTCAAGCTAGCTGGAGAAATTAGCCAAACATTTGATGTAGAAGTTGCACCCGCAATTCGCATTGATGATGATGTAGCTTTAGGAATTAGTCGCGCTAGCCGAGAACAAAACGCTGGTTTAGTCGTGATGGGTTGGTCGCGGACTACGGGTTTACGCGCTCGCTTATTTGGTAATGTCATTGATAGCGTTTTTTGGTCTTCTCATTGTCCAGTAGCTGTAACGCGCTTGTTGAGTAGTCCCACAACAATTCAAAGAATTCTTGTACCAGTAGGGGATTTAACCCGTCAAACCATAGGTGCTGTGCGCTTCGCGCAAATTTTGGCGAATACCAATCAAGCAGAAGTGGTACTGTTACATGTAGGCGATCGCAAAACACCCCCACCCCTAGTACAACAATTTGCCTCTCAATTGTCCGAAATCGCTGCTAAAAGTCAATTACAAGTGAACACAAATATTCAAACAATTAGAGGCGATGATGTTGCTAGAACTATCATTCGTGAAGCTCAACAATTTGATTTAGTCGTGCTTCGTTCAGTTCGTTACCGTACAGCAGGCGGACTAGCCGTAAGCCAAGTAACAACACAACTAATTAAAGAATTGAAATGCTCAATTGTCTTACTGGGAGAGCCTTATAGTAATTCGTAGAAAATAGAAAGTAGAAAGTGTATAAGTTCATCTACTTAAAATTCAGACAGATAAGACAGTTAAGACAGTTAATATTTGTTGTCACTAAAAACTAGCTTGCTGTGTAAGAGTTTAATGTATACTATCTCTGTGAACTCAAGTAAATATTTAGATAAATATTAGGACTCCTATTTGATCTTTGATAAATTCAGTACCAATCGAAAAGGTTTTTTCCCGACTCTCAGCTGATCGCGCTTGCGCTGCGCGCACCACGCAAGTAATTTCAAAAATCAAAGCGAATTACGGCGTTGCTGAATCATAGGATGAAATATGATGAATTGAAATCTCAAACTCTTTATTCTCTCTGCGCCTCTGTCTTGAAAAGTTTCCTACGGAGGGAAACCCTCCTTCTCCTGACGGAGACGCTACGCGAACAGAACTTTTCGCTGCGCCTCTGCGTGTTAGCGTAGCGGGGCGTAGCCCGATAAATCATCCCGCAATTATGCAACGCCCGAATTACTATATATTGACTACAAAAGCTAATTTAAAGTGAAGCGATATAATCCCTAGTCTTTAAATCCTATTTCAACGAGAGAAATGCCATCAGGTCATGCTAACTAAACAGCAAAGACAACTAATTAATTACGAATCTATTAAGATTTACGAACAAACTTATCAACTACCCGTTCTCAAAGATGCGGGAGTAAAAACATTTCAAAAAAAAATTAGAGAACGTCAAAGATTAATTAAAGAAGGAGTTAAATATTATAAATTTGTAGGAATAATTAAACGAGAAGAAACAATGAATCAAGGAGAAATTCTTGAGGAAATCCAATTGTTTATTAGGGATTATACTTATATTATTGATTTTTTGGAAAATTATAAAAATAATTATCAACATTTTTTGCTTCAACTAACAGATAACTTAAAAAACCTATTTAAACGTAAGTATTTTGAGATCAAGAATTTAGAAGATGAGAGGAAAAAGCTAGAAATAAAGAATAGTGAAAATCAGAAAATTGTTGATGAGCTAGCCTGGGAGAGGCAAGAAAATTTTAAGGCAGTTTTAGTTTTGGGCAACGCCTATTTTCTCATGATCGAAAAAATCAAACTGCTCAATAAAGGAATTGAAAGTATTACGGAAGATACAAAAACTCAAAAAAAAATTGTTCAGCAAATAACTAAAGATTTAGAAGTTTATCAAGAAATTTACGAATATCAAGTAAGAGCTAAAAAAATTCGTCAGGAAATAGCAAAAATAGCTCATACTTCAATCAATTTTGAACATTCTTTACAAGATTATTTTAGTCCATTTCAATCTCTAATAGATGAGGTAGTAAAAGTAGATGAGCATTTTTATGCAACTGTCAGCGATATTAAAAATATAGCAGATAATATTTTGAAGTATCAGTCCAATTTACCAAGCTTTATAGAAAATGAGAGATTTTCTGAAACTTTTCTCGATTTTATGGTAATAAGTTATCAGAAAAAAACAAGATTAAAAGATGCTTTTATTGAATCTCAGTTATTAGATTGGCAAATCCATAAGTTTGATTTAAATGATCATAGTATTTCTTTAGATCAGGGAATTGATTTAATATCAAACTATATATCACAGCAACTCGTTGATCAAAGAAGACTACTAGGAATAGCAGATGTAAATCTCGGTTCGATAACACCTCTTGTTTTTGTTGAAGAAACGGGTTTAATGGAACTAACTCATGATGAATTGATAGTTACAAAAGAATTTCCCAACAATAAAAATATTGATTGTACTCAACTGCGGGATCTTCTGGCGCAGCATAAGTGGAAAGAAGCAGATATAGAAACTACGAAACTCATGCTAAAAGTCATAGGTAAGAATTATTGGAATGAAGTTTATCAGGAAGATATTGATAACTTTTCTTGCCAAGATCTCCAAACCATTGATCAACTTTGGGAGCAATACAGTTATGGTTATTTTGGCTTTAGTATTCAACAAAGTATGTGGAGTGAAATGGGTGGTAAGGTAGATTATGAAACAGAAAAAAGACTTGGCGATCGCCTTGGTTGGCGAAAAGAGGGAAACTGGTTAGACTACGAGCAGCTAACTTTTCAACTGTCCCCGATCACACCAATGGGACACCTACCGGCTAAATGGTTACACTATGACCAACATGCTTTTGAATCGTCTTCATCATCTACAGAACACCTTTCAATGGCAGCATGGCGAGTGGGGCCTTGGCTAGTTTGGCAGATGCACTTATTTTTTTCTCGGACAAAAACTTGTAACGGAATCACAAAATAAATTTAAATATATTATGAATGATAATCTTTCTGATACAGAAATCGAGATTTTACTTTTTGGAAAATGGCGTTTTGAAACGGCTTGGGAAAAAATTTCGATGATATTTAAAGATGATATGACCTATGAGCAAACCAAAATTCAAACATTTAGCTTATATAAACCTAAAGAACTGATAACAGGTAATAAATTTAATGGTACTTGGTATGTTAATGATAGGATACTCTATTTAAATCTTCAAACTATACCCAAATCTTTTCTGAATATAGAAATACCACTATTACCCAAGGTCTATCTTGCAGATATCATAGCTAGTTTAAGTTCTTTGTTTCAATCAGAAAAATATGCAGTTGTCGAAATAAACAGCACTAAATTTACCATCAAGAATATAAATGAATCAATTATTGGGATAAAAATCAAATAATACTTATAAAGTTGAGCGATCGCAGAAATATAAAAATATTACTGATTCATAGTTTGAGATTAATGAAGCCAGCAGCAATAAACCAATTCCAAATACTAACAGAAAAGCTAACAGTTGGTTAAGAACAAAAGCAAGCATAGTCCTGCGAATTGATTGAGAAGTTGTAGTATGCGATCGCCAAATTTTATTAACTGAACCACTCAGAACAAAGAAGACTGTACTAGCTGAAAACAAGAGCAAGCCAAACCCAATGATCCCGGCTCCAGTACTACTTTGTCTGCCCAAGAGTGCTTGATAACTGCCTTGGTGCAGTCCGATACAAATTCAAATTGGCATACGCTAGCAATTCTTCTGTCCATTGTGTAAACCAAGTAAATACCAAATTGACTTTTTCAATAGCCTCGGCACGTAGTTCTTCATCCATTTCTATCTGTGCCATGATCAGATGGTCTTTTGTCATAGCATGACCAGATTCTTTACTAAAATGAAATTCTCCACAATAGCGCAACTCAATACCCGTTTCTTCTTCAATTTGTTGGGCCAGTTTTCCAATTAGTTCAAACAAGACGTTGCCCGTTTCTTCAATAGCTTCGATAATAGCTAGACGCACGATACTTGATGAGGCATAAATCAAATGAGCTAGCTTGTGTGATAACAAGCGATTCACTGCTGTACAATCGCTATAGAAAAACTCTAAATACTCAGTCGGCGAAATTTTTTCGCAATCAAAGCCCAATTTGATAAAGTCTTCCAAATACCATGGCCAGTGATGATCGTCCTCTATTGAGTGTTCGTTCACCATAGCTTGATACTGATCTGAGGTTGGCTGTTGGCGCATAACGTAGCGATTTAGATCGCCAAAGCTCATGATAAAAGGAGCCATGCAAGGGTAAAATTCTAGGCGCTGACGAGCAGATAATGTTTCATCCCGTAAAAAATCAAAAAATGGCAGGTTGCCGTATTCTTTCTTTAAATTTAAAATGTGACGTAATGTAGCCTTCATCTTTTCCTTTCTAAAATTAAAATTAATGTGAGCTTTCGACAAATAGTATTTGTTTTCTCTTTAGATAAACAATCTAATTTACTAGTAGTTCAATAGATTTAGTTTGACCCATGTTCAAACATAAATTTGTATCCTTACAAATAATTTGAAGGAAAATACATTCATTGTAATTAGTAAATTCAGAGTCAAGAAATTGAAGTTAAGTCTTCTGTAGATATATCAGAGTTGATCAGAGAATTTATGCAATTCGCTCAGTTCAAGATTTTCTGTTTTCTGATAACACTAAATTAAGCTGTTGCTGAATTTGAATATAAATTTGGTATGATACATAGCAATTCTATGTAATTTGTGAAAATTCGCGGTGTCCAGATACCCGACTTCTCAAAGAAGGCGGATATCTTAGTTCTCACTGTTTAAGCATGTGTAACTTATAGCGTTAATGGAAATACTGTTGACAAAGAATTGACTACCTGAGTGATTTCTTGAAGTTTAGCAGCTACCATACCACTAGTTAATAATTCTTCTGCCTTGGCTATACCCGATCGCATATCTGAACAAATACCACTTTGCCACAGGTAAAATCCACCATTCCACAAGGCTGTCTGCATTAGTTCGTTGGATTTGCCAGCTAAGACATCGTGCATATCCGCGATCAGTTCTTCAGGGCTGCCAAGGGGTACATTCTTAGTAGTAAATCCATATTCACGCGGTACAAGATGCAACCGTTCTAGCTCCCCTGATGCTGTTGGCGAAGATATACCAATAATTGCAGTGCGATCGCGTGGTAAATCACAACTACCTTCTAGTCCTTTTATAAAAGTATATTTCGATATCCCTTTTAGCGCTAAAGCTTCCTGAAACATCCCTTCTGTGGGAGGATGGACAAATCCGGCGATGATGCGAGTATCACCGGCGTAAGGACACCAAATTAGTTCCATTGTCGCCAAGGGTGGACGTTTGCCGATTTGATCGCGGTAATCCCAAATACCCTTAGTTAAGGGGAAATGCTGGGGTGTGTAAATAAAACCGATGCCTGTTTGCTCAAATACTCGTTGAGTTTTTGGTAATGGTAAGACAGTCCAATTGACCCCTAATCCTTGCCAAATATCTATTAATGGTAAACCGTACTTGGTGGGTAAGCGATCGCCACCATGCATAATCACAGGTTGCCCAGCTGCGGCCAGTAGTAAAGCTGTGATGGGGCTAATTGGTGTAGTACGTGTTCTCCCATCATAGGGTATACCCAAAACAATCACAGTTCTTGCAGAGGCGATCGGTTGCAGTTTTGGCCCTAGTTCATCGTAGGCATCTAACATCCCTGCCAACTCTTCCCCAGTTGGGCGCTTAATGCGATGAGCAATCAAAAACGCCCCTGTTTGGGCTGGCGTTGCTTCTTTTCGCAACATCATTTTAATAGCAGTAGCTGCTTCATCACGAGTTAAATTTTTGGCTGTGTGGCTTCCACTTCCTACCTTTTGCAGAAATTCCCTAAATAAATTGCTCATTTGTTCTTTGTCCTGTGTCAGTTGTCCTCTCTTACAAAGTTCTGTTCGCCGGAAGCCGGCGCTCAGACTTTGCGCTTTGTCAGTTGTTCTCTCTTACAAAGTTCTGTTCGCCGGAAGCCGGCGCTCAGACTTTGCGCTTTGTCAGTTAATGACCAATGACTACTGACTAATGACCAATAAACAATAGGAAATACGAAAAACCGTTCCCTGTTCCCCCCTCCTTTGACTGTCTCCCCCCTGCTATGTCTGAAGCCGGGCTTGCGCCTCGTTCCTCGGTCAAAGACGCTGCGCGAACGGGTGACGCTCCTACGTCGCTCTCAGCGAAGCTATGCCGTAGGCTTGACGCTGCGAAGATCGCCAGTCGCCCACGGGAGTGGCTCTCCTGTTCCCTGTTCCCTATTTTTAATTACGAATTACGCGCTTCGCAGCGGTAGCGAGTCATCGATAGCGTTAGCGTTAGCGAAGCGGTAGCGAGGTACGAGCGTCAGCGTTAGCGACGCAGGAGCGTCGCGTCATTACGAATTACGAATTACGAATTATTTAACTAGCCGATCGCTGTTGGTCAAATTGTAAGGGTATATTTTCCCTTACCAGTTGCCAAAAATGCTGGATAGGGGGAATTTGGAGACGGTCTTGAGTTGTTACCATTACTACCCGACGAGTCAAACTAGAATTATCTGGCAAAGCCCCATTATTATTGCTGGCTAAGGGACGAACTGCTAGGGTAAGGTCTTGACGTGCTTCAACTAATGCTGATTGAGGTAGCAAAGCTATCAATTCCCCTTGGCGTACCACTCCCCGGAAAGCATCTAAAGTATTAACTTCTAAAGCTGCTTGCAGTCTGGCTTCCAGTCTCTCAAATCTATCTTGGATTAAGCGTTGCATTCCGTAACCGTCTTTGAAAACCACTTGCGGATAACGAATTAGTTCCGACCAAGGGATATATTCATATTGAGCTAGTGGATGATTGGCTCCAATTAGAACTTCTATAGGCTCATCATAAAGTACTTCTACTACCATTTCTCTAGCAGTTGTCAAAAAGCGATTATTCATTACAATTGCTAGATCTACCAATCCATCTTTAAGGACTTTGAGGGCGCGATCGCTACCCAAGGATGTCACCCGCAATTGCACATCTGGATAATCGTGACAAAATTTTTGCAAAATTGGTGGTAAGTAAAAGGCACACAGCGAGTGAATCGCCGCAATACATAGTTCTGGTTGTTTTCCCGCAATTAAATCTGATATTTCCTGGGTGGCAGTTTCCCACTCTTGGCAAATTTTGCGGGCGCGGGGTAGTAAACGTTCGCCTCCCAGAGTCAACTTAGCATGACTCGTTCGGTGAAACAGTTCCATTTTTAAATTTGCTTCCAATGCTTGAATTTGCCGACTAATCGTAGATTGAGTGACACCACATTTTCGTGCTGCTTGCTGAAAGCTGCCGGTGTCCGCGATCGCTAAAAAGGCTTGCAACTGCTCTAGTCGCATTTTTATGTAGCCTGAATTACATTTATGGCTTTCATTAAGTTAACGGATTTTGAATTGTAATTTAGTAGAGTTTGTTACAGGTCTGTTACTTTAATTTGAATTTATCAGGGAAAACTAGGTAGCCCACAATCCTCCGTGGTTTCAACTACTAGTGGACTGTTTGAGCTATTCTAGTGTGTTAGGTTTAATGCAACATTTAAGGCTAGACACGCCACTAGTACCTTACTAGCTATTCCCCATAGCGTTACCAGCTAGGTATGCCGTTGTCCACGCACTTTGAAAGTTAAAGCCGCCTGTGATGCCATCTATATCTAATATTTCTCCGGCAAAATAGAGACCAGGTACTAATGTACTTTCCATCGTCTTAAAGTTGACTTCTTTTAAGTTGATACCGCCACAGGTAACAAATTCTTCCTTAAATACGCCTTTACCACTGATTAAATGTTTGCTTTGAGTTAATTCTTGTACAAGCTGGTTTAATGTTTTATGAGATAGTCCTGACCAGCGTTCCTCTGTTGTAATACCGACACGAGCGATCGCATACTGCCAAAGACGATGGGGTAAATCAACACCACGATGTAATGCGATCGCTCGCTTGGCCCATTGTTGTTTAACTGTTAAAATTTTTTCTCGCACTTGTTCTTGGTGCAAGTGAGGTAACCAATTAATCAATAATGTGGCTTGATAATGACTCTGGTGTAGGATTCTCGCACCCCAAGCAGAAAGTTTCAAGATGGCTGGCCCGCTTAAACCCCAGTGGGTAATTAATAATGGCCCGGTTTGTTGTAATTGAGGTTTGCCATCAACAGACAATCGCAACTGCACAGGATTTATACTCACTCCAGCTAACGCCCGCAGCTTTTGATCGA
Source organism: Desmonostoc vinosum (assembly GCF_059505385.1). Taxonomy (NCBI): domain Bacteria; kingdom Bacillati; phylum Cyanobacteriota; class Cyanophyceae; order Nostocales; family Nostocaceae; genus Desmonostoc; species Desmonostoc vinosum. Next base: position 16,250 of record NZ_JCACKM010000333.1, on the reverse strand, counting down.
CAATGTTAAAGGTAAACAAAGAGGGAACAGGTGCTTCAACTTGATGTCCTAATTCTCTGGCTATTTTGTAACCGAAAGGGCTACTACCAGTAGCTAGAAGCAAGCGATCGCATTTTATCGTTTCTCCTGACTTGAGCAGAATCTCAAACCCCTCACAAGAGGTTCGCTTGACTGAGGTTACAGCTGTCCTAGTGCGAAGTTCCACCCCAGATAGTTTTGCAGTGTTCATCAAACAGTTCACAACCGTTTCAGAACTATCTGTAATCGGAAACATGCGCCCATCAGCCTCAGTTTTTAGCGGTACTCCGTGGAGAGCAAACCAACTTATTGTATCTCTTGCTTGGAAACGGGTAAAAGCACCCCGCAAAGGTTTACCGCCTCTGGGGTAATTTTGCACCAATGCTTCAGGTTCAAAGCAAGCATGAGTGACATTACAGCGTCCTCCACCAGATATGCGAACTTTCGCCAGTGGTTGCTGACCGGCTTCGAGTAAAATGACTTGGGCTTGCGGATTAACATTAGCACATGCGATCGCACCAAAAAATCCTGCTGCCCCACCCCCAATAATTACAATTTTTAACGGCTGCAATTTCAAAAATATAATCTTATTGACTGTTGACCTTTATAGGCATTCATAATTCCGGTTGTTCAAATTCCTCTTTTTCTGCACCACATACTGGACATACCCAATCATCTGGTAATTCTTCAAAAGGGGTTCCTGCTTCTACACCGCTATCTGGGTCGCCTACATCTGGATCATACTCATAACCACAGACGCTACATACGTACTTTTCCATTTTTTTATCCTGAGAAATTTGCAGACTCTTTGAAAGCTTGTCTCGACATTGGTTTATTTTTACGTATAATCAAAAACGCCACCATGTTCTTTGGGCATAACTAATCATCCCTATAGCGATCGCCCCTAGTAATAATAACCAGATAATTCCACCTGGTACAAAAGTCAGTATTCCCAAGCCCCTTAATACCCACACAGCTATACTAATGCCTAAAAGCACGCCAAAAAGCTGAGTTAACCTCCGATTTAAAGAAGACTGACTCATTTAATTTTCCTCTCAACACTCACTGCACTTTCATCTTGGCAGAAAGTTGGGGGATGTGGTTCGACTTCTGGTGTCAAAGACGGTACGCGGTAGTTGAATCTCGACTTCGCTCGATTACCGCGTAGCCGAAACGGTAGTTGAATCTCGACTTCGCTCGATTACCGCGTAGCCGAAACTCACCAACCACGGGATGAGTGAGAAATTTTCTCCGCGTCCCCACGTCCCCACGTCCCCGCGTCCCCACGTCCCCACGTCCCCGCGTCCCCACGTCCCCACTCCCCACTCCCCACTCCCCATTCCCGTGATGTTAAACTAAATATCAATAAATCTTTTGTTTATCCATAGTTTTGCTAATATAAAATTTCCCTAAGTATTTATTGTAATAGGGGATACAATAGATAAATTTATTTGGTAGTAAAATTACCGGATAGATACTGAAAAGTATCCATAATTCCGGAAAATATATTTATTGGACTGGAACTAAAATTTAATGGGTTGGAGTTGATCAAGTAATATTGGCTTGCAGTTTTAACCCTATGAGGTGGATGAGTTGAGGAGTGACTGAAACCGAAATGTCTGCTTATCATATTTCAGACTCAATCATTATAGGTTCGGATATGGCTTGGACTCAAGACAAGCAAAAATTACTAGTGCAGGGTGAAATTTTGGTACAAACGCGATCGCACACTACATGGGGTGGTGCTGTGACAGCTTGGATGTATTTGCCACTAGTGCGATCGCAAGTATGGCAGCAACTTACTGATTACCCACGTTGGGTACAGTACTTTCCCGATATTACCACCAGTGAGGTAATACATAGAGGAGAAGTTAAGCGTCTGTATCAAGCAGCACAAAAAGCCTTTTTCTTTTTCACTGCTCAAGTTGAAATATATCTCAACGTTGTAGAAGTGCTTGGGCAGCAAATCCAATTTCGCATGGAAAAAGGGACTTTTGAAGATTTCAAAGCCAATATAGAACTTCAAGATTGTGGTAATGGCACAGTGCTGGCTTATACTGTGCAAGCCACACCCAATGTTCCTATACCTTCAATTTTCATTCAGCAAGCAATGAACTTTGAGTTGCCTGCAAATATGCGTAAAATGCGACAAGTGCTTTGTAAGGGACAATAGGCTGATTTTTTGTTAAGACAGTCATGAGTCATTGAAGAAGGGAACGCTTAACGCTTAACAGGGGGTAGTCTTCCCTGTTTGATGCGATGCACTAAGCGTAGCTGAAACGAGTTTCCTTTTCGGAAGTAAGAAATTCCACTTCAGCAAGTGGAATATTTTGGGTAAGTATCTATACCCGAACTTAAATCCCTTCCCTCTTTAATTGACTAATGACTAACTACTGGCGTGGCAAGACTAAATTTGTGCATTAGCAAATTTTTGTGGGATGGACATATCATCCTTCCGTGGTAGGCTTTTTGTCCTGCTGCACAAGAAAGCTTATTGCAACATTTAAGACTTGCCACGCCACTACAAAGAATAAACTTAAAAAAGCACAACGGTTGAAGAGCAATGTCACAGGTAAAATCTATTTTGGAGTTTTGGTTTGGTCAACCTGATGAGCCTGGTTACAGCAAACCTCGACAATTTTGGTTTAACCCACAGCCAAATTTTGATGAAGAATTGCGAACCCGGTTTCTCCAAGACTACCAGAAAGCGGCGTCAGGATATTTAGACGAGTGGATAGATTTACCCGAAACCTGTCTAGCGTTGATTTTGCTGCTAGACCAGTTTCCCCGAAATATGTTTCGCGGAACCCCGGAAGCTTTTGCTACTGATTGGGAGGCGCTCTCTGCAGCACAACACGCAGTTAAAAAAGGCTATGATCAAGAACTACTACCTGTACAACGTTGGTTTGTTTACTTGCCTTTTGAACATAGTGAAAATCTAGATCATCAACGTCAATCTGTGAAATTGTTTCAGCAACTCAATGATGATCCCGATAGTGCTGACGCAATTGAATATGCGTTTCGTCATATGGAAATAATTGAGCGTTTTAAACGTTTTCCTCATCGCAATAGCATTTTGGGGCGTGTTTCAACTTTAGAGGAAAAGGAATTTCTTAAGCAATCAGATTCATCGTTTTAATACAGTTTTTAATTGGCAAATCCAGCTATCTGATTCTTATCAGAAGTCATTTGTCCTTTGTCGTTTCTCATTTGTGATGACCAAGGACAAATGATAATTTTAACAACAAAATATTTTACTTATAGCAATTCTAAATCATTCGTGTAATATCATGTCCGTTTAAAGACTTATGATTGGGCTGACGCGGAGATAGGGAGACGTGGTGAGACAGCGAGTAAAGGAGGGTTTCCCTCCGCAGGCGACTGCGTTAGCGCAGCGTAAAGCCTGCGGCATAGCTTCGCTTAGAGCGAGCTTGCGAGCGTCACCCGAAGGGGGATGTGGAGAAATTTTTATGATAAGTAGACCTCTTGCAAAAGTCGGATACTTGCCAGAAAATAAATTTTCTGGCTGATAACTCAAGTCGGTTTCAACCGACTAATAACAGTATTTTTAGTCCGTTTCAACGGACTTTTGCTATTAGGCAGAGACTTGAGTCTCTGACGGTTCAAGTATTTTTGCAAGAAGTCTAGTGATTAGCCGGACATGATATAAGATCCCCGACTTCTTTGAGAAGTCGGGGATCTGAACACCGCGAATTTTCAGAAGTAAATTAGTTTAACTAATTATAAATTAGCATTAATCCAACTATTGTTAAAAATCAATTCATAAATCCGATTATGGGGTTTTAAATAACCTTGTTGCTTAATTATTAACCCTGACAAGAGTAATTGTTTTTCTTCTAAACTATCAACTGAAACAATTTTTTCTTGATGTAAGATTTGGCGATATAGTTTGAGTAAGTAAAGAGGTTTTAAAGTATTCTTGAGAATGCGATCGCGAATCGATTTTAAATGCTCTGGTTCATCCTGAGATTCCCAGTTGTCAATTATATGCGATCGCACTAAATTACCAATCCATTCTGCTTCACAATTTATAGGAATAGTAAATGATGAATTATGGATGATTTGACAAAGCTTTTGAGTTAAAAAAGGCTGTCCATTTGTCCAAGATAGTATTTCATTGAGTACTATCTGAGGATTAGTAACTTTCTTCGTCAATCCTTTTAACAAAGGTTGGGCTTCATGTACTTGAAAGCCACTAAGGTGAATTGCCTGACCAATATTAAAAGGTGTTCTTTGATAGTCAGTAATCAAATCTGAGGGTGTAGCAACACCAAAAAATGCAAAAGTTAAACGACGATATTCTGGATTAATTCTACGCTGGTTGTAGCAAAAGCGAATTAAAGCAAAAAAGTCATTAACAGAAAAATTTAAAGATAAAATACTATCAATTTCATCAATAAAAATAAAAATTTCTTTACTCTTTATTTCTACTAATAGAATATCTTCAATAAAGCGACTTAAGCATTGGATAGGTGATAAATCTTGCTGTTCATTCCACCAAGCTTTGAGATTCACTTTTTTTAGTAAATCAAAACTCTGCCACAACTCTACTATCAAACCTTTATACCATTGGATGGGAGTAATATTTTCGCTACCAAGGCGAGTAATATCAATTGCCGCACAACTATACCCTTCTTGCTGTAAATGGTGTATCATACGTACCATTAAGCTAGATTTACCCATTTGGCGAGTATTGAGGATATAACAAAATTCTCCTCGCTTCAATGCTTTGTAAAAATGACGATCTGCGGAGCGTACTACATAAGTAGAAGCATCCATTGGTAAACTACCGCCTACTTGATAATCATAGGTTGAAGTTTGTTCGGCACTTTTGAGCAAAGCGTTTTCAAATACTAATTCAGCTTGGGTTGCTTTGAGAATTTCTAAGGTTTTAGAAAGTTCTTGAGTACGTTCTTTAACTTTTTGTTCTAAAGTTAGGTTGGATTTAGCTAACGCATCTTTTGCTTCTTGTAAGGCAAAATTTTTAACTCCCAATTCTAGAATTAATCGAATTCGCTCGGCTTCCGAACGCTTACGTTGTGTGATATCTTGAAAAGCTGCTATGGCGTAAATAATGCTACCCTGGTCATTAAAAATTGGGATAGCTGAGACCTCAAGAGGAATAATTTTATCCCCTTGACGAATCTCCATGTTATCGATGGTGACACTTTTACCTTTTAATGCTTGTAAAATAGGTTGCTGTTCTATGGGATATAATTCGTCCCTTCCAGCCAAATACACTTGATAAATCTCACTCAATTGTGCAGCTGTTGCTTCAGTTACAATACCCTTGCCAAGGATTCGTTGAGCAGTTTGATTAGCATAATAAGGCTTACCTTTACCATCAATTACAAATATCCCTACTGGCAAAGCTTCTAAAAATTGTGCTAGCCTGGCTTCGCTTTCGCGCAATGCTGCCTCTACATGCTGACGAACAGTAACTTCTTGTTGCAGACGAGTTAATAGTTCTGTTTGGGCTTGTTGTGCTAAAAATTCTTTTTTCTTAGATGCTTTCATCCGCTGCACATGTTGCAGAGTTTTATCAGTAGTGATTTCTAAATCTTGGAAATTTATTGGCTTAGTCAGAAAATCAAAAGCACCGCGATTCATCGCTGTTCTAATATTTTCAATATCACCGTAAGCAGAGATAATTACTGCTTTAATGATGGGATGTAACTCGCTAAGTTTAGCAATTAAAGTTAACCCATCCATTTCTGGCATATAAATATCGGTTAATACTATATCGATATCCGGTTCTATTTGCAGTTTTTCTAATGCTTCTACACCATTACGAGCAAAAATTAACTGATATTGCTTCTCTCGAATTTTTTTTCTAAATTTCTGACGCAGCAATATTTCTAAGTCAGGCTCATCATCCACAACCAGTATTTTAGCTGGCATAGTTTTTTACGAAAAATGAAACTCAGGTTAATTATGCAAAAATCAGGTTAAAATTAGCCAAGTAATTTACATATAACAAAATTCCTAACCTTGTAATGTTGAGTTTCGTTCCTCAAACGCCACTTCACAAGGGCGGGGGGAACCCTCGCATGTGAGTGGCTCCCCAGCCTACGGCTATTGCATCATTTTAGTTGTATCACGCCAGTAGTCCCTAACTACTTATCTGCGACTCAACTACACCTACAGGACAAGCAACATTTGTGCCTCCTAAGCCGCAATAACCATTGGGGTTTTTAGCCAAGTATTGTTGATGGTATGCTTCTGCATAGTAAAATTCTGGCGCTTCCAAGATTTCTGTAGTAATCTGACTGTAACCTGCGCTGTTGAGGGCTTGTTGATAAACATCCCGCGAGGTTTCTGCTAGCTGCTTTTGATGATCAGAATATACGTAAATACCAGAACGATACTGCGTACCAGCGTCGTTACCCTGACGCATTCCTTGCGTGGGGTTGTGGCTTTCCCAAAAGACTTTGAGTAGTCGAGAGTAAGTAATCACTTTGGGATCAAATACTACTAATACTACTTCATTGTGACCAGTTTTGCCGCTACACACCTCTTCATAGGTAGGGTTGGGTGTGAAACCAGCTGCGTAACCAACTGCGGTGGTGTAAACTCCATCAAGTTGCCAAAACTTGCGTTCTGCACCCCAAAAACAGCCTAAACCAAACAATGCCTTTTCTAACCCGTCGGGAAAGGGAGGTTTGAGAGGATTATGGTTGACATAGTGATGAGCAGGTACTGACAGAGAATTTGCTCTTCCTGGCAAAGCTTCCTCTGGAGTAGGCATTACCTGCTTTTTACCAAACCCGAATAGTACCATTGTTTTTGATTCTGATTTCCGTAAACATTTTTACTTTACTTAACATTGTAAACAAAGATTTTGCCGATCGCTTGTCAGTAAAACCCTACCTCCTATATCATGTCTGCTTGAAGACTTATCGTTAGGGCTAACGCAAAGACGCGGAGAAATTTTAATAATCAGCGATTATCCGAACTTGATATTACACCAATTCGCAATTAAGCAATTCAATCAGAAAAGGTGCATCAGATCAAATCACTGATACACCTAGAAAATCTATAGAATCAAGCTATTTTAACGATGACGATTTCAGGTTATATCATTTGTTTAACATTTTGGGAGAGTAGTTTGTACAATATTTAGAAGTTTAAAGCCAAGATTAGTTTAATTTTAAACTTCTACATATTAAGTGCGATCGCTGTTAAACAAATGCTGTTTCCTGCTTAACCATCACAAATCAGCTCTTTAAGCATCAGCTTTTGCTTGTGCTGCTTGCATTTGCTTACGTTTTCTCATCAAACCTGTACCAAACAAACCTGCTGTCAGCGAACCCAATATTGTCATAGGTTCAGGAACAACTGTAATATTGTCTTTTTCAACAACACCTGCTAAACCTTTAACTCCTGTCTCAAAGCTATAAACTCCAGGAGTCTTACCAGTAATGCTGAGAGTCAAAGAACGACTTTCGCCAGGCCCGACATCTTCACAACCAAGTGGGTCAGTACAAGCAAAACTGACATCGACACCCGAAGTATTACCTGTGACAAACAATTCCAAATCAGTTGTGGCAACAGCGCTTCCCACAGCAGCTAAAATCGCATCCACAACTCCTGAGGTATCTACATCATTTGTGAGAGTACCACCAGTTGCAGCTGCAATGTCAGTAGCCTGGTCAGAAGTGTCAATACCATTACCAGCGTTTTGAGTATTAATAGCAGCAACTTTTACATCATTATCAACCAAGGCGTTTGTTGCCTCCTCCAAGTTTACTGTCTCTTCATGAGATGATGCATCCCCAAACCAGACAAGAACTCTGGCTGCACCCTCACGCCAGCCTGTATTCTGACCTGTGCCAACGCCAGTGTCACTTTCGCCTATTCCATCTGTAGCACCGCCAGAAGTTGCTACTTGGTGCAATGCAAAGAAGTTAGCTTCAGGTAAATCGCCACCACCACTAGCAAACCAGCTATCAATCGCAGTTTGTGTGGTTGTTTTGTTCTTGGAGATTGACGAAAGCAGGCTGTAAGCAGTAGTGGTCGATACTCCTTCAACCGGGTCTCCAAGGTAACTACCTACGCCAAAGCCGACATCAATACCGCTAAAGCGAGAATCTCCGCCAGAAATCGAATTTAATATGGAAGATGCGCTAGTTTTTACTTCATTAATAATACTGCCCATGCTGCCAGTGTTGTCAGCTAGGAAGAAAACGTCAACCAAGCTAGAAGCTGGGCCAGATTTGTCGAGGGTGACAGTCTTTTTAACCGTGACTGTCTCACCAATGCCGATTGTAGCTTCATAGGAACTAGGAGTGATTGAGGCAGCAGATGCAACTGTGGGTAATCCCAAAAGACCCATCGAGCAAGCAGCGCCTAGTGTGATCTTCGATATCAATTTCATCGTGTTTAAGTATAATAACCGAGAATATTCTCGCTTTATTAGAAACACTAATGTATTTTTTTTGTTTAAAAAATAGGCGATAACACGTAAAGTTTAGATGAAGCTACCCAGATATAGTGCCACAACTACGGAAATTTCCGTACCAAATGAGAGGGAATAGGGGACACTCATACCAATTGACGAAAATCCTGATACAAATACAGACGGTGTAGAGACACGCTTTTAAAGCGTCTTTACAAGATTTATGTGTATCGCCATTAATGTGAAATGGTATTAGAGGACTGAAGCTGAGTTTCGTTAACAAATTTAGTTGGGGCGGGTTTGCAAATATCCTCAGTCCCTCAAGTGAATATATTCATCAACCCGCCCCTAATATCATTTTGCTTTAATTAATGATACAAATTTACGCGGGTTTAGCGTTTATCAATGCTAAACGCTAAACCCCTCCGAAAGATACACGTGTATCGGGATTTTTGCGAATTGGTATAAACTCTATACCTAGCGCTTCGACGCAAATATGCACATTTTTTAATTTCACTATGTATATTTTGATTCTTTAAAACAAGTAAAATAACTGAACTAAAAGAATTAAATAATACTTAAAATAAATTGCGCTCAATCCATGGTATGTAAAGCACCATTTCAAACCATCAAGGAACAGTGTGATGAACCATCACCAACGAATAACACGCAGAAATTTTCTCATAACCAGTGCTGGGCTGGGAGGGATGAGTCTTGTGACTGCGCTAGGGGAATTGCCATGTCTGTCAGATAACAATTCTTTGACGCCAGTGACTATTACTATCAATTCTACTCAACCTGGCATTTATATTCCAAATAACTTTACAGGATTGAGTTACGAACCAGCTGCATTACCTCAATCTTGGATGTTTAGACCTGACAATATCCTGCTGCAAAATTTTATAAAGCAACTAGGTGATAGGGGCGTTTTGCGAATTGGTGGTAATTATGTAGAAAAGACATATTGGATTGAGGGTAAGCCTAAATCAGCAACACAAAGACAAATCATCACACAAAATGACATTAATAATCTGTTTAATTTTGTGCGGATGATTGGCTGGAAAGTCATACTAGGACTGAATCTTGGAGACTCCAAACCTGAAATTGCTGCCTTGCAAGCAGAATATGTAGCTCATGTTGCAGGAGATAGACTCTTATCCTTTGAAATTGGTAATGAACCAGACTTGTATAGTCTGAATGGACTGCGCCCAGAAACGTACAACTACAACGATTTCAACAAAGAATTTACCGCCTATTTCACAGCAATTCGTAATCGTGTTGCTAATGCACCAATTTCTGGCCCAGGTACAGCGCAGGTCTATAAAACATGGGCGGTGCCATTTGCCAGCGATGCAGCGGCCCAAATTTATTTGCTGACGCAGCATTACTATCGGATGGGGCCTCCAACAAATGCCTCTGTGACAATCAGCAATCTATTGAGTCGTGATGAACGTCTGGAAAAAGTTGCTCAAAATCTTCGCGAAGTTACACAGCACAGGGGTAAACGATATCGAATTACTGAGTGTAACTCTGTTTTTCATGGCGGAAAATCAGGTGTTAGTAATGTGTTTGCCGCAGCCTTATGGGGATTAGATTTTATGTTCACTCTGGCACAAAACGGTGCAGCAGGAGTGAATTTTCATGGTGGTGGAGAAGGGCTTTATTCACCGTTTGCAATTCATTGGGATGGAAAATGCTCGGCTAGACCACTTTATTATGGAATGCTGCTGTTCAAACTTGCCAGCCAGGGACGTTTACTACCTGTAACCATAAGTGAAACTAATATTAACTTAAAAGTATATGCTGTGTTGACAAACAACAATAAAGTGCTGTTGACTTTAATTAATAAAGATCAGACGCACAACGCTCAAGTTTTAGTTAACTGCGATCGCCAACTTCATGGAGCATCAGCATTACGTTTAACAGCTCCATCACTTCATAGTACTTCGGATATCACATTAGGTGGTAGTAGTGTCGAGTCGGATGGTTCGTGGAAACCTCGCCTATCTGAAACAATTCAAATATCTGGTAATCATTGCTCGATTTCGGTTCCTGCAAGCAATGCGATACTTATTACTCTGATCTAAATAATTTGATACATATTCTCTACAGCGTTACTCATGTAACTGTAGAGGTAATTTTCTCTATTTAATATCATTACTCCCTTCCCGGCAGAAGATTACCTAAAAAAGAGGGACATATACTAAGCTGGTAGTACAGGGGTGATATATAGGGAAATCTATGCGAAACAGAACTTTGCAATTAAGCGCTCGCCAATTAGATTTAGATTTGTGGCAGAAACTATACTACAAACATCAAAAGCAATACACACGGCAACGATTGTTAGCGATTAAATATTTATTTTCAACTATTAAGGATACTTAAATAGTGTTAAAAATACTATTTGTTAGTTCCAATATTATGTTATATCAAACGCATGGATTTTTAAAATCATAAAAACCTTCAAATATATATTAACTTTTTTGTATTTTTCCAAATGTTAAACTTAGAAATTAATTACTTAGCAGGAATTAATGTTTGTTTTTTTAGTAGTTTATTATTGACATTGATAGTTTTTGCAACTATTTTATTTCAAAGATTTTATTTAGATAGATATAATCCACCTGTAGTAGATTTTTTTACAAAAGATTTACTTTTAATTTTTATCTACTTTCTTGGATGTGTGATTTCATTCTTACTTGTTTTATATCCATTCATTAACTTATTTAATCAATCTCAACCTTTTTTTACCTTATATCAAGGAGAAATAACTAGAGGAACTTTAGCGTTGAGAATCACCAGTGTTTTATTAGGTTTCAAGTTTTTAAAAGGATTTTATAACTTTTATCAAGATAAATATTTAGAAGTACAAAATCAATTGATTGCTGAATATCATGATTTAAATAAGCTTAGCTATAAAATGAATGAGAATACTATTAATTTTCTAATATCTACGCAAAATATAATTTACGGTGCGGTTACTTTTATTATTTGGATTTTTGTAATCTTTTATAAAGATAGAACTTCTTTAGCAAGTTTAATGTCGTGGGGATTATTTTTTATCATAGATGATTGGGGAATTGTTTGTGACAATTTAATTGCATTAAAGGGAAGAACACTAAAATTTCATAAATATAGAATATTAGGATTTAATATTTTTTTGTATATATTATCTTTGATTGTTTGCTTTGGTAATATGAGTTTAGCGATCGCAATCTTGATCTCTCTTATTTTAGGCTATGTAGTGATTAAAAATACGGTAATCTGGCTAAGAGGTGTATCTGCTGATTAATCAAAGATTATTTTTGAGATATTCCTGTAATTGTTGAGTTCGTTGTTTTGTCATCTTTTCCAGGCAATTAAGATAAATGGTAGGAGCAATACTTCCTCCCTCATACGCGCTTCTTTCAAACTCGCAGCTAGTATTTCTAAACTTGATCCACGTCTGCTGTGCGATAATTAACTTTTGTCGCCTAGATGCTTGTAGTTTTGGTAAAACTTGTTGATAAACTTGGTTCAATTTTTTATCTGCATTCTGATAAGAAAATTGAGCGCATTGATTGATTTCTAGTTGAGTTTGAGCATTGTTACAGTTGAGCTTTTGAGCTAACTGCATTTTGGTAATAGCTGTTACGGTAAGATTATTCAGACTGCCGAAAGTTAATATACTGAATAAAATTGGTAATAATTGACGCATAAGATAATTGTGTATAAGCAAACAATAACAGATTCAGTATTTCAGAGGAAACAAGGAATTTGTCAGAAAAAACCTTGCCTGCTTACACGATAAAATAATTTGATATTTTAGAGATCTAAGCTTAGATATAATATCTTATGAATCGTTCCGCCTGCCTTATCTTTAATCCAGTAGCGGGTCAGGGAGACCCAGAGGAAGAACTGGCACAGATTCGGGCAATGTTAGAGCCAACAATTAATTTAGATATTCATTTGACGACGGTCGAAATAGATGCTGATGAACTAGCACGTGCAGCGGTGGCGCGGGGAGTGGAGTCGGTCATAGCTTCGGGTGGCGATGGTACTCTCTCAGCAGCAGCGACGGCTGTAGTGGGTACTGATATTCCATTTGGCATCATTTCTAGAGGCACAGCGAACGCTTTTGCCACAGCTTTGGGAATTCCTGACACGATCGCAGGTGCATGTCAAACCATTTTGCAGGGAACAACTCAGGCAGTAGACGTAGCCTATTGCAACGGTAAGCCGATGGTGTTATTGGCAGGGATTGGTTTTGAGGCTGAAACCGTCGAACGGGCAGACCGCGAAGCCAAGAATCGCTTTGGGATATTAGCTTACGTTTTGGCAGGAATCCAGGAGTTACGGAATTTAGAAAGATTTGAAGTTGAAATCGAAACCGAAGATCGGATAATTAAGACTGTTGCCTCAGCAGTAACAGTAGCAAATGCTGCACCGCCAACCTCAGTTTTAGCTCAAGGCCCAGCAGGTATTATCTATAATGATGGGCTACTAGATTTGACAATCTTAGCTCCAGTTAGCAAAACAGGAGCGATCGCGGCTACATTCCATCTATTTCAAACAGCCTCCACAGGCAACGCCGCTGAGCGAGATGACATTGGCTATCTGCGAGCCAAGCAATTTAAGATTACCACCAACCCACCGCAAAAAGTCGTCTTAGATGGTGAACTAATCGGTACAACTCCGATAGAAGTCCAGTGTGTTCCATCAGGGTTGAATATTTTTGTGCCAACCACAGAAGAAATTGAACCCACCGAAAAGCTAAATGGACTCCCCAACTTGACTGTTGAGTTTAAAAATGGGGAGTAGGGAAGGGGACGCGGGGACGCGGGGACGCGGGGACGCAAAGAAAATTTCTCCCTCATCTCCCTCATCTCCCTCATCTCTCTCATCTCTCTCATCTCTCTCATCTAAAGAAACTGGAGTAATTAACGTTGAAATTCGTTTCTGATCCGGCGATCGCGAAAAAAATTCGCAAGATGAAACAGCGGGTGCGCTGGCAAGATCCGTTAATTGTGGAACGAAACATTGACCAAACGCGGTTAATGCTGGATGAGGATCGAGCAAATGATTCTGAGTTCTCGTTTTTGGTTGTGGGTGATAGTGGTTCTGGCAAACATCGAGGACAGAACCCACAGCGACGAGTTGCTGAACTTATGCTACCTCATCACTCGGAATGCAAATTTATGCTGCATACGGGTGACGTAATTTATTTAGTGGGGTCGCGCGAATACTATCAGCAGAACTTTATTCAGCCTTACCGAGAGTTTCTTGTAGGTGGGGAACATCCTCAACAAATTGCCTACGACGAAATGGTTTTTAAACTGCCAATTTTACCTGTACCAGGAAACCACGATTATTACGACTTGCCAATTGTCTTGAGTTTGGTGTCGCTGACAACATTACCCATCCGTCGTTTGTTACAATCGCGTCTAGATATGGATATTGGTTTATATGGTTCAAGAGTTGGTGACGCTTACGCACAAGCATTTCTAGATTATCTCAAAGCATTTCAGTCGCCAGGGGAATTAGCTCGTCATTTAGATAAATACTACACTGGCAAAACAGAGACAGGTCGCTGTTTGTCTTATCAACCAGGGCACTTTACCCGCCTCCCCAACCGCTACTACACCTTTCGCTACGGCGGTATTGACTTTTTCGCTTTAGACTCTAATACATTTAACGATCCGCCGCGACTGCCGACAACCAAAGCAGGCGAAGCTGATCGTAAAATTTTGGAAAAGCGACGTCAAGATTTAGAACGGGAAAAGATGCAAATCATCGAAAATTCAGCCAAACTAAATCCTGACAATCCTAGCGAAGACGATCAATTAGATGATATGCACGCTAAGGTGTCACAAATTGAGGAGATTATTGTTGATATCGACAAACAGCTAGCGAATAATCAGCCAACGCAGACTGATAGCGAACAATTGAACTGGTTAAAACACAAACTTATTGAATCTTGGAACACCGCTGAAGTTCGGGGAAGGGTAATTTTTTTCCACCATCCACCCTATGTCACCGAAGCAAGTAAATGGCAACAAGCACAGACTTTAGTGATTCGTAGCCGTTTACGTGGTGTACTAAATGCAGTAGCTGAAGTTATAGGTTCTTTGAGGCAAGGGTGTCCATTAGTAGATTTAGTATTAAATGGCCATGCTCACTGCTTAGAACATTTGGAAACAATGGATACAGGAGCAGCTGATTCTCATATCCACTGGCTTGTTTGTGGTGGTAGTGGGTATAGTTTACGACGCCAACGGACTGAAGGTGCTGATTTAATTGAGACCTTGGGGAATGTAGGCAAACAAGAGAAGAAATTGGTAGCGCGATCGCATTTATTTGTTGGTAGAAACGGTCAGGGTTCCCAGAAGCGCCGACCATATTCATGTCTACGCATAGATGTTACAGGCGATCGTCAGCCTCAGTTCATTGTCCGTCCTTTGATTGCCGAATGGCATCAGCGGCAGTGGCATAATTATGAATTAAAGCCATTTATCATTTGAGTGCTTGGGGATTGGGGATTGGGGACTGGGGACTGGGGATTGGGGATTGGGGACTGGGGACTGGGGACTGGGGATTGGGGATTGGGGATTGGGGATTGGGGATTGGAGACTGGGGATTGGGTAAGAGTAAAGGAAAAATTTGCACCCAGATAAAAGTACAGACGCGATTTATCGCGTCTGCATAGTTTTCGCCATTAGCCTTTTTACGTGTAATTACACCCAGGAAAAAGTGACAAATGTTATAGCTGTTGCTAGATATTTGGAAACATCAACCGAACAAAAAAACCAGATATCAAGATAGTTTTAAGCCTGTTCCCTGTTCCCTCTAAATAACTCCGGGCCCTCTGCCTCGTTTGTCATCTTTATCTGTCAACTTACCCTCTTCATCCTGATTGATTTCTGTAAGTTCTTCAACCCGTTCTGCGGTATCTTCTGCTGCTTCTTTACGCGCATCACCAGGTTCCTCATAGTACATTTCTGGTTCAACTGCGTAATTATTTAACAAACCTTCTTTGTCTGTAGTGTAACCGTCAGTGGTACGTATACTATCAGATCTGGTTTGATCATTGGTAGATGCGCTTGCTTCTCTTTCTTCTGTAGGAAGTGTTTTGTACTTATCTCCTTCTCTTTCCTTACGAGCAGCAGTTTCAGCTGGAATAATTCCGCGATCGTAGCTATCGGCTTGAGCTCGTTCAGATGAGTCTACTGCTTGATTAATTTTTTCATTAGTCATAAATTATGTCCTCGTTAAAGAATGTATTGAATAACTACAAAAACTAGATTAGGCCGTTGAATATAATCTCTCTACTATCTTGAGAAGTGATTTAAATGTTAAATATCACTATTCAGACTCTATCTCTAGATGTATTTGATCTACTTATTTAAAAATATTTGTAGTTGCGGTGTCCTCCGATAACGCTCCGCAACCAGCATTAAATAAACTTTAAAATTTATCGCACAATTTTAGTTTTGTCACTTCATTATTGGCATGGCAAAACTAAATATTTTAATTACGAATTATTTTTATTGATTACCTAAAAACTGTTCTTTCAGCAAACGGATTTTTGTAATCAATTCTTGCCGAGTCGAAGCTTTCAGAAGATAACGAAAAGTAGCCCAAGTAGCGTAAGCAATTCCAATCAATTCAAAACTAGGTAATAGCAGCGGGATATCATCCATGACATCTAATACTGCCAATACTATCTTCAGTGAAATAATTGCTGCCAAAATTAAAGCAATAGTAATTAGAGGCTTCTGATATAGGAATCCTATTTGATTTTTGAAAAAACTCCGTACATTTCAAGAGTGGCAAA
>NZ_JCACKM010000332.1:0-2606 GCF_059505385.1 Desmonostoc vinosum | reverse complement strand
GGGTGGCCGCCGAGAGGTAGAGTCGAGGGGAATGTTGCCATTCCACCCCTCTCTTCCGAAACCGTGCTTGCGATTATTCACCGCACACGGCTACTCAATGTGCAATCCTTTTGTCATTAACAGACTTCTGACTGCCGTCAGCAGCAGTTTTTTCATCGTGGCAATGTCGATGTAATAGCTGAAGATTAACCCACTCGTCTTTTCCTCCTTGAGAAAGTGGGATTTTATGGTCAACCTCCATTACATTTCCTGAAAGAAAGTGCAATCCGCACCAAGCGCACTTACCTTGTTGTTGTTTTAAAAGTATCGCTTGTCTGTTAGGTAGTTCAGGATGTCTGCCTAACCTTGTACTCCAATAAACTAAGTCGCCGTCATAGGGACTTCTATCACCTTTTACCAACACATAGTTGTTGCTACTACTCGCAAATTCTGTGTGTAAAATTAGCTTTTTAGGGTCATCCCCCTTTGTCGCAAATACCCAATTTCTATCGCCGATTGGTCGCCAATATAGATAATGGGCTTTCTTGACATTAAGAGTGCGACGTTTTGCCCATCTCCGAAGTTTTAAATATGTCAGATTATCCTGTCTGGATAACTCTCCTACAGTGCCAATATCCGAGACTTTATAATAAGAACTCCATCCACTAATTACAGGATTGAGGTCTTTAATAAGTGCCTCTTGTGGCGATAATCTGTGCATTTTAATAAGGAGAGCAATTTCTCGCTGGTGCCTTAAAGTAGCTTTCTTTGATGGGGTGATGAGTGTATCAAAACCCAACTTTCTACCGTGATTATCTTCATCACTACGATATTTGCCCCGTGGGAATTGTTGAATATGATGACCAAGAAAGTCAAATCCAGCTATCCCATCTTCACTTAAATTGGGGTCGAGTGTATGAGCTAACCGGGTTTTGGAAGGTTTTAATTGTAAACCAACGCCAGCTAACCACTCGGAAATTACAGTCTTGTTTTCGTGCAAAAGTACGAAATCATCAGCGTAGCGGATGACACCAATAGAACGGCGTTTCTCCATTCTGCTTAACTGTTTATAGGCTAAGTTTTCAACGTAATCCTTAACCACCGTTTCTAATCCGTGCAAGGCGATATTCGCTAATAGTGGCGATACAATACCACCCTGTGGTGTACCAATGGATGTGGCATTCCATACTCCTTTATCTATCACTCCCGACTTTAACCAGGCTTTGATTTGTCGCCTGAATCCTGGGAAAGTGTTTAATTTTCGGAGGAGTTCGTTATGATTAATACAATCAAAACATTGAGATATATCCGCATCGAAGACATATTTAGCCTTAGTTTGGATACAGTTTTTGATGTGCTTGATTGCATCCTGGCATGACCTGCCTGGTCTAAATCCGTAGCTTCCTGCCTCAAATCGAGCTTCCCACTCTGGTTCTAAAGCAGCCTTGACTACGGCTTGGAGAGCGCGGCTTTCAATTGTGGGTATTGATAGTGGGCGTTTTTCTTGGCTTCCGGGTTTGGGTATCCAAACTCTACGGGTAGGCTTGGATTTACCTGTTAGCTTTAATTGCCCTACCAATTCTAAGCGTGCTGCTGGGGACAATGATTTCACACCGTCCACTCCTGCCGTCTTTTTACCTTGGTTTTCGACTGTTACCCGACGTACCGCTAATACTCGGTTAGACCACGACCTCATCAGTGTCTTTTGAAGTTTGCGGAGCCGTTTGACATCACCACAACGTGAAGCAGCATAGATGCGCTTTTGCAACTTGAAAACATATCTCTCGACTTTTCGCCAATTAATACTTTTCCATCCCTCTGTCTTCAGCATTGAATCAGATTTAGGCTTATTCATTGCTACTTGTACCTCTAGCTTTTGGCACATTGTGGTTCACGTCAGCATATCCCGGACATTACTCCATCCCTTTTCAGGCGTTGACCGTTGTTTCGGTCTGGGCATTAGCTTCTTGAACCATCCTTCCCTTCCTTCCGCTTATAAACAGACTGTTTTACCTGTTAATCGACCATAACAGGGGCAAAAGGGAGGATTACTTCGTTCCTGATATCCATTGGTTTGAGTCTTTAGGGTATGTCTTTCCACCGGGGGTCTAGGTAGTGCGCTAACTCGTTGCGTAGAAACTGTTAGACCTTACCCTTGCCGGATGTTCCCAGCCCAGGGTGTGACCGAATCACTTGCTTATTTCCCCTGGTCAATTTTGACGGTGGCTCAACGACATTTAGCCTGCTCTACCCCACGATTCTCCTTCACAATATATATTGTGTTAGCTCGCTTATAGAACTCTTGCTTGCGGAGGGCGTTTTCAGCAATTATCGCCTTTGACCGCTTCCATCCCCGCTTTACGAACAGAGGTAGTCAATATCTTCCGTAGGGGCTACCATTACTGGTAGTTTATGCGCTTTCAACCCCGCACCAGGGCGGTAGGACTTGGGTTCAAATCACCTCACCTACATGGATATCAAGTTGTCATCAGTAAAGGATTAAAGTGCGAACTCTACCCGATTGGGTTACTTTACTGAAGCCTGGAATCCCCCCAAAATCTGGGTTTCTCCAGAACGAATCGCACTACCTGCAAATTGGGACACGTTGTAAAGTTTTGTAAAGAAAT
>NZ_JCACKM010000331.1:0-2637 GCF_059505385.1 Desmonostoc vinosum | reverse complement strand
GATTTTTCAAAAATATCAATAATCTGAGTCACATCTGCGGAATGTGGGTTACTAAGAGCAATAGAGAATTCTTTGATTAGTGTGGCAACACCACCGCCGCCATTTGGGCTACAGCTGACGCGCTTAGGTAGCTTGCCGAGATTGCTATACTCACTGACTGTGGCTGTACCATATCCAATATCAAAAGTGTGGAAATGCTTATCACTGAGTTGATTACTCGCCCAAAGTGACGCGCCATATCCCTCTGGAAATCCCAAAAACCCCTGTTTGGAGAAACATAAACGGTATCTAACGCCGTCTACCGCTATCCATTTACATTGCTCTATAGATTGTTTCAACTCCATTGGAGATGCCAATGATAGGGTAGATAGCCTGATGTGTAAGGTTCTGCGTTTGTCGGAAGTGCCTGTAGATAACTCAAATAGATTTGGTAGAGATGCGATCGCACCCAAGGCAAGGATGGGAAAGTAGTTCACCTTATAATTCTCAGAGTCACTCATCGCTATGTACTCTTTACCTTGCAGTCTGGCGGAGCTACCTACGACCCAATGCTCTACAACATCTTTGTTGCTTTCATCCTTACCCCGGCTCAAGGTGAATGCTCCTAATTCTCCAAATGGCACTGATGGTACACAACACACATTTGATTCAGTCTTCATCACTGGTGTTGTGCCAGTTTCGCTGTTAACAAAAGCTTGGTATTTAATGCTGGAGCGCCCAGCATCTAGCATCAAATGAATAACTTTCTTTGAGGCTCCAGATGTTTGATCTGACTGAGTTTCAGTTGAGTTTGTGTTGGGTGCGTTCATGCTTTGGAGTATTGGTTGTTTTTTAGGTCTTGGCATGTGGTTTGACTTTCAACTTTTTATCGTGACTGTCACAAGCAAAAGTAGTCATCATCAACTGGCGTTTCATGTTTCGTGTTTCATGTTTCAGGCAAGTGTAAGTGGCGTTTCATGGTGTTTCATAAAGCTGAAACATTGATGCAACCGTTGAAACAGGTTTCATGAAACAGTTCGTGAAACATCTTTTGCAACACCACCCCCAGCACCCTCAACCTGTGCCACTCTCGTATTTTGCAAAATCTGGAGCAAGAGGAAATTAACCACCTCTGCCGGGTCATCTATGCCCAATTCCTGTGATTTTTGTCCAATAAACGAATGCAATGACTGTCTAATTGTTACTCGCATGATTCTCTTAAAATTGGCATGACAAAATGACCAAGAGTGCCTTGCACTGGCTCTGTGTGGTGTTTCTGCCTTATGCAATTGAATATATCACTAATAGATACGCTTTAGGCACTATATAGGCACATTAATATCTTATTGATTCAACGAGTTTCAATCAGTTATACTCATGTCTGACCAGTAGGCACATTTTAGAGACAAAAGCTTGCCAAAATATAAGGGGAAACGATCCAACGTCACCTTTCCTCGTGCCGTCTACGACACAATAGCCAGGGTGGCAGAAGAGGAAACGCGAACCGTGTCATCAATGGTAGTTGTTTTGTGTGAAGAGTCTTTGAAAAGAAGAGGTATAGAAATTGCCGCAGATGAGGAGGAGCAGAAACAAAATTAATGCCCACGTTCGAGCAATTAAAAACAAGTTTCACATTGTCATATCAGCTAACCAAAATGTTCTTGTCGATCGACCTCATAACCATAGACAGCAGGACTAAGCACGTTGTCATCCTGGCAGGAGAAGAGACAGAGATCGCGATATATCCTAACGGGAATTGGAGGTATTTATGACCGACTTCAATACAATGACCCGCGCTGAACTGAGGCGGTATATCCTAGACAATCGCTCCTGTGAGACAGCCTTGCAGGTTTACATTGATCGCTTTGGGAATCCTAATAACAAAGTCCATCCAGCCCCAGAGGCTTTGGAAGACTTGGATAATTTTCCGGAACTTCAGCGCGAATACCTAGAACGACGGAGGATCGGCGGATGAATATCAGCATCCCAGACCAACTAGTACGTTCGCTATACGCGTTCGTTCAAAAGTAATGAAATCCTCAAAATTAGCCAGTACTGGTTGCTGGAGTATGCCGAGTTTGAGAATGCCTATAAGAAAAAAGATGTTTCACAACTCAAAGCATTCCTTTCCCGGCGTAAAGATTCAATGCGTCGTCCCTACGGTACAGACATTGAGGATTTCCCACGCCCATCAATTATGGTCGGCTCCACCAATCAAAGTGAATTTCTCTACGACCCAACAGGTGAGCGTCGTTACTGGGTAATCAAAGTCCTAGTTGACAAAATAAATATTAAACTGCTCAAGAAAGAGCGAGATTTACTATGGGCGGCGGCGCTGGCTGCATACCGTAATGGTGAGCAATGGCATCTGACTGAGACTGAAGACGCGATGCTTGATGCTGCTAATAAACAATTCCAAAGCACTGACCCTTGGGAAGCAACCATCATGGCTTGGGCAAACCAACGCTCAGAGGTGTCCATCTCTGAAATCCTCACTCAAGTTTTAAAACTTGACCTAGCAAAACAAGGCAGACCAGAGGAGTATCGTGTCAGCGCCATCCTTCGCGCGAATAATTGGACAAAGGGCGAACGCAAGCGCGTTAAGGGTGGCCGCCGAGAGGTAGAGTCGAGGGGAATGTTGCCATTCCACCCCTCTCT
>NZ_JCACKM010000330.1:0-2661 GCF_059505385.1 Desmonostoc vinosum | reverse complement strand
TGGCTTTGGTGCGTCGGTTGTACGAGCAGGGGTTTGACCGAACTGCTGTTCTCAACTTGTTAGCTTTTGTAGATTGGATGCTGACGCTACCATTAAATTTAGAGCGAGAGTTTAAAAGGGAAATAGAACAATTAGAGGCACAAGAGCGTATGCAGTACATGACATCATTTGAGCGGATTGCCCGAATAGAGGAATTGTTAAAAGGCATAGCTTTGGGATTGAAACTGAAGTTTGGTTCACAAGGACAAAACTTATTACCTGAAATTGAGCAAATTGAAGAGGTCAATTTACTCAACTCAATTTTAGAAGCAATAGAAACGGCAAGCAGTATTGATGAATTACGCTCCTTGTATCAATCAGAAAACGACACCCAATCAGAAAATTAACGTTGTTTGATATTTGGTTTTCAAGGTTCAGATGACGAAAGAGTGTCGGAGTTGGCATGGTAGTCACGCACTCAAGTACGAAACATCTGGTTTGACTCGTTCCCCAACGGTATTTGATGAATTGATAAAAGTTGTACAACCGCCTGACTTACCCAACCTGATATCCCAGATAGCGTCACAAGTCTGCCTGCCAGAACGCTTAACCAGCTTACCTCCTTTCTCTACGCGGGTTTGCGATGCTGGCACACCGTTGATCAAGTAATCAACACGGCCCACAATGGGATAAATATGATGGATATGCGCGTCTAGTTTACTGAAAGCGATCGCTCTACTTTTGGCTTGGAAGATATCGGATGGCATGAGAAACAACAGCCGTGCATCTGGGTTATTAGGGTTTAGAAGGTCGAGCGATCGCCCCACAAATTCCATGCACTTGCTAAACGGCGGGTTAGTGATGATGAGGTCGAAACCAGTTACAGGCTCAATGTGCGATCGCAAAAAATCACTACACAGCCAAGTACAATCAGGAGCATTTCGTTGTCCCTTCTCTACCCGGCTTTTGTTGATGTCAATGCAAAGGATATTCCGCATGTAGGGGTGTGGGACATGCTTGATGATTTGGCCAGTTCCAATCATCAGGTGCAAAAAACCGAACTTGAGTGGCATAGTAATCACTGCCATACTGCCATTGTGCGCCAGAGGTGAATTGACTACATTCTTCTTTAAGTTCTGCTTTCTCCCAACCTAAGCTTTGAGCCACAAGTACATCTAACTCTTGCAATGAATTGATGATTGTTTTTGTTTTAACTGTCATGTTTTTATGTTTTTATTCCTTGATTTTTAAGCTTCAATCAATACTTCTTCCGATTCGCACGATCGCTTCTAGTTTAGGGGCAATCGCTTTGCCTAAAAAATTACTCATTTAATCATCAGCAGTTTTGAGACTTCTGACTAATCCAGTTGCATCAACATCAGCTAGTCTTGCTGTGGCGCGAATACTAGCTTTACCTTGTCCATTGGCGTCAACAGTAATTTCTTGCTTTATCTGCTCGATAATTTGGGCTACTTCGATTTGTGACATTATTACTACTCCAGTTTGGTAAATGCTGGTTTTATTTAGGTGTCTTGAGCTAACCAAGGGAATCGGCTTTTATCAGGTGAAATGCTTCAAGATAAACAATCTCGTTTTCTTCGTAATCAAGATGAAGGGATAAGCGAATGCTTTGAAGACATTAATTCAATTATTCTGTTGCCCTTTTGCAGATTTTGTGGTTCTGGAATTACTTGCAGGTTTGCTGGAACCGTAAGACCGCATAAATTAGGATGGTTAACAGGATAAATATGATCTACGTGATGAGGAATTCTAGTTTCACGGGTTAAGCGGTCGCGTTCTTGGTAAAACCAATCAATCTGTTTGATTAAATCTAGTACTTTTTCTCGCCAAACACGATAATACCTATCTTGTCCTCATTTGTCCCTTGTGATAATGGAACAGGCGATCGCTGACCTGACGGCAAGTTGGGGCGATTGCTTTTGGTTGTAAATAAACGCACTAAAAATTATTTGTTGTGTCTAAAACTTGTCCATGCTTAATTCTGGGCATTTTCAACCTGCCCAAAGGTTTTACACACTGTAAATTTATGTTCTAGGACGGGCTTATTTGGTTGAATTATAGTTGACAACAATATTTTAAGGCAGCTATTATTATTATGTCAATAGGTGAACGTGACAAATATAAAGTAGAAGTTCAAATGAAAATTAAAATAGACGTTTCTCCTATAGCGACATTTAAATGGAACGAGGATAACGCCCATAAACTTAGGGAACTTAGAGAGAAGTCTGGGTATAGCCGCAGAAAGCTTTCAGAAGAGGTGGGCGTGTCTGCCACCTATATTCACCAATTAGAGACGCCACATCTTTTTGTCAATAAACCCGGAAAACCCAAAGAAATCACGGTGAGTACCGACATTTTGCAAAAGCTTTGTACTGCATTAGGCGGTGAAGTCGCTTCCTTGATTTGGGATATAGAATGCATGGCTTAATTGTCACTGACACCTATAAAAAATAGTTGACTTTTATAGGTGTTGATGATAAATTAGTAATTACAAGGGAGGAACAAGAGCGATCGCCTCCTAGCTAAATAAAGAATCGCTCAAAACAAGAATTACTGAACCATGACAAGAAGACCTGAAGTACCGATTGAGGGGTAGCCGAGGCACTGGTGCAACCAGAGAAGGTGAGAGGTATAGGTTGGGAAAAGGGATCGGGTTAATAA
>NZ_JCACKM010000329.1:0-2677 GCF_059505385.1 Desmonostoc vinosum | reverse complement strand
GACAAGGAATTTCGCTACCTTAGGACCGTTATAGTTACGGCCGCCGTTTACTGGGGCTTCGATTCAGAGCTTGCACCCCTCCTCTTAACCTTCCAGCACCGGGCAGGCGTCAGACCCTATACGTCGCCTTGCGGCTTCGCAGAGCCCTGTGTTTTTGATAAACAGTCGCTACCCCCTGGTCTGTGCCACCCTCACCCTGCTTGCGCAGGAAAGGGTCACGCTTCTTCCGAAGTTACGCGTGCAATTTGCCGAGTTCCTTCAGCATAGTTCTCTCAAGCGCCTTGGTATACTCTACCTGACCACCAGTGTCGGTTTCGGGTACGGTCTATAAGTGGGAGCTATTTCCTGGAACCGCTCCGCTGCCCGACCAATCCAATAAGGTCGAACAACTTGTGCAATCCGTCACTACCCACAGGCCCACGAATATTAACGTGGTTCCCATCGACTACGCGTTTCCGCCTCGTCTTAGGGGCCGGCTAACCCTGCTCAGATTAACTTTAAGCAGGAACCCTTGGTCTTTCGGCGGGGGAGTCTCTCACTCCCCTTACGTTACTCATGTCAGCATTCGCACTTCTGATACCTCCAGGAGCCCTCACGGGTCTCCCTTCACTGGCTTACAGAACGCTCCGCTACCGCTCGTGATTGCTCACGAACCCTAAGCTTCGGTGTATGGCTTTAGCCCCGTTACATTTTCGGCGCAAAGACCCTTATTTAGACCAGTGAGCTGTTACGCTTTCTTTAAATGATGGCTGCTTCTAAGCCAACATCCTGGTTGTTTTGGGATCCTCACATCCTTTCCCACTTAGCCATAACTTGGGGACCTTAGCTGTAGGTCAGGGTTGTTTCCCTTTTCACGACGGACGTTAGCACCCGCCGTGTGTCTGCCGACTAGTACTCCTGGGTATTCAGAGTTTGCTTAGGTTTGGTAATCCGGTGAGGACCCCTAGCCCATGCAGTGCTTTACCCCCCAGGGTATTCGGTCGACGCTCTACCTAAATAGATTTCGCGGAGAACCAGCTATTTCCGAGTTTGATTGGCCTTTCACCCCTAGCCACAAGTCATCCCGAACTATTGCAACAGTTATGGGTTCGGTCCTCCAGTAAGTGTTACCTTACCTTCAACCTGCTCATGGCTAGATCACTCGGTTTCGGGTCTAATGCGACGAACTGAACGCCCTGTTCAGACTCGCTTTCGCTGCGCCTACACCTACCGGTTTAAGCTTGCTCGTCACACTAAGTCGCTGACCCATTATACAAAAGGTACGTGGTCACCCTTGCGGGCTTCCACTGTTTGTAGGCAATCGGTTTCAGGTACTCTTTCACTCCCCTTGTCGGGGTGCTTTTCACCTTTCCCTCACGGTACTAGTTCGCTATCGGTCATGCACGAGTACTTAGGCTTGGAGAGTGGTCTCCCCATGTTCAGACAGGATTTCACGTGTCCCGCCTTACTCTAGGACTTTTGTTCGCATTACGTGTACGGGGCTATCACCCACTATGGCCCAACTTTCCAGAAGGTTCCACTTATCTCACAAAAGCCACTGGCCTGGTCCGCGTTCGCTCGCCACTACTTGCGGAGTCTCGGTTGATGTCCTTTCCTACGGGTACTTAGATGTTTCAGTTCCCCGCGTTCGCCACTTTACCCCTATGTATTCAGGGTAAGTTACCTAATATCGATACTTGGAAACCACAGCAGCAGATCGCTCTGCTACTCTGATTTTCCAAGTACCTTAGGTGGGTTTCCCCATTCGGAAATCGTCGGATCAAAGGGTATTCGCACCTCCCCGACGCTTATCGCAGCGTATCACGTCCTTCATCGCCTGTGCATGCCAAGGCATCCACCAATTGCCCTTAAGACACTTGATCGTTCTCATTGCCAATGTTCATCGGGATCGCTCCCAATGCCATCGGCACAAAAAGACCAGCTTCTCGAGATCTATCCGGGGGCGCGGTTAGGCTTACCCATCATCTGCCTGGGATTGAGCGTCCCAAGCGACGAACCATGCCCATCATCACCCGACCGCTTACGGAAGGTTATGGACCTTCCAGGGCCAGGCTCCGAACATGGAACCCGAACAAATCTTCTCTTTACGATGTCAAACAGAACAGGCGGAGCGCACGAGGCGCGCCGCAAACTCATATGCGAATGATTGCCACTCCTCTCAACACCAACAAAGGTTGGTGGAGCCGGACGGGATCGAACCGACGACATCCTGCTTGCAAAGCAGGCGCTCTCCCAGCTGAGCTACGGCCCCTGATAACCTTCGTGTTTCAAAGGAAGTGGTGGGCCTGGGAGGACTTGAACCTCCGACCTCACGCTTATCAAGCGCGCGCTCTAACCAACTGAGCTACAAGCCCTTAGCTGAACTCAGCAAGCCGAACTCCCGAGGCATCGCCTCGGCAAGCGCGACTGCGCGTCGCGGCTCGTGCCGCGCCCTCGCGGAGCGCCAGCACCCAAAGGGTGCGATGCGGCGCGTGAGCGCAGACTAATCATTCGCGAAGAAAGAGAAACGAAGGCGGCAGATCCGCTTTAGGTATGCGCGATGGTAAGAATGACTTTCTTCCATCTTGTTCCAAGAGCGTCAAAAGGCAGAGGCTCAACGAGTGAGCGTTTCCATTAAGAAGCTTCCTTAGAAAGGAGGTGATCCAGCCGCAGGTTCCCCTACGGCTACCTTGTTACG
>NZ_JCACKM010000328.1:0-73090 GCF_059505385.1 Desmonostoc vinosum | reverse complement strand
CGTCCCCGCGTCCCCGCGTCCCCGCGTCCCCGCGTCCCCGCGTCCCCGCGTCCCCGCGTCCCCGCGTCCCCGCGTCCCCGCGTCCCCGCGTCTCCTTCATCTCCCTCATCCCCCCAGTCCCACTATCCTGTCCAGATAAATACAACACTGCGGCATCACCATCATTAACAATTTGCAAGGGGTTAGCAATGTTGGCTTTGCGGAGCGCTCGTTGCAGCAACAGGACATCACGAGGATTATCCTCTACAAGCAGAATAGTGTCTTGCTCTTGACTCATGAAATTTTTTGCACAAGTATTTATTGAAGAGATTTGAATCTGGGGATTCAGAGAATTTTAAAGGTTTTTAACTAATTCGCCGTAAGTCTCCCACTGAATTCGGTACTCCAAATCAGTGGTGGGATATAAGGCGGGCTGCGACGATTGCATCTTTAAGCAATTCTTCCCGTAAGGAAGACAGAGAAAAGATGTATGAGGAGTAGCCAAATATTTTCGGAACCATGTTACTGAAATATGTATATAATAGTAACAGGTCGATATTTGGAGAAGTCGAGATGAGGCGACAAGCGGTAAAAGTCAGACTATACCCCACCGATGAACAAGTTCAGGTGTTAGCTCAACATTTTGGTTGTGCGCGTTGGTGGTGGAATTATGGGTTGAACCAATGTGTTGAAACCTACAAGGCAACTGGTAAAAGCTTGTCCCAATCTGGACTCAATTCTTTATTGCCAGGACTCAAAAAAGCAAAAGAAACAGAATGGCTAGGGGAATGTTATTCACAGGTTTTGCAGTCTGTAAGCCTCAACCTTAGCCGTGCGTATCAAAACTTTTTTGAAGGTAGAGCCAAATATCCAAGATTCAAATCAAAACACCATCGACAATCAATTCAATACCCCCAAAAAGTCAAACAGGTTGATAGTTGCTTGAAGTTTCCCGGTAAGTTGGGAAGTGTAAAAGCCAAAATCCACCGACCTCTGGATGGGGCAATTAAGACTGTAACTGTTAGCAAATGCCCAACAGGTAAATACTACGCATCAGTTTTGATGGAATACGTTCGCGTAGCGTCTGTGACAGGAGAAGGTGATTACCCATTAGCAAAAAAAGATGGGAAGACTATTGGAATTGATTTAGGAATCAAAGATTTTGCAATTACCTACGACGGGGATAAAGTATCCAAATATTCCAATCCGAGACATCTATCTAAATATGAAAAGAAATTAGCTGTCAAACAACGCATTGCTGCACGAAAAAACAAAGGTAGCAATCGTCGTAGAAAAGCTAACAAGATTGTTGCTAGGGTATACGAACTCTTTAGCAATGTCCGCCAAGACTACCTACACAAATTATCTAGAAAGATAGTTGATAACTATCAGATTGTTGTAGTCGAAAACCTAAACGTCAAGGGCATGATGACGCTTGAAGACTCGCTAACGCTTCGCTATCGTAACCATAAACTAGCTGCATCTATATCTGATACAGGATGGGGAACCTTTGTGAACTTTCTAAGCTACAAATTAGAGCGTAGCGGTGGAAAGTTGATAGAAATAAATCGATGGTTCCCCAGTTCCAAGCTTTGCTCTAATTGTCATTATCAGATATCTGAGTTGTCGCTAGATGTGAGAACTTGGACTTGCCCAAGTTGCGGCACTCATCACGATAGAGATGGTAATGCAGCGATGAATATTAGAGCCGAAGGGATCAGAATGCTTGCCCTGAGCGTAGTCGAAGGGCTGTCCTCAACGGGCACTTACTACAACGAGGGGAACCCCCGCAACGTAGTGTCCTCCTCTGGGACGGGGGAGGCTAACGCCAATGGAGAGGATGTAAGACCAATTCGCGGGCGCAAACCCAAGATGCGGCAATCTTCTGTGAAGTTGGAAGCTCACACTGTACCGTCAGGTCAGTGTGGGTAGTTCACATAATCTCAACTTGAATAAGTCAGGATGCCCGCCGAAATCAGCTGATCAGTTTTACACATCTGCGAGGTACAGATGACTGCTACGGTCAATATTTCTCAAACCAGTCCTTCTGGAGTCAATTCTCACACTTTATTTGTCTGCAAGACCTGTGCCAGTGTGTGGCAGGATGGAAAACGCTTGGGTGAAAGTGGTGGTCAAAAGCTATTACAGCAACTTCAGCAACTTGCACAAGATTGGGAATTACGAGATGATTTTCTCATTCAAGAAGTTGAATGTATGAGTGCTTGTAATCGTTCCTGTGTCGTCGCTTTTACTGCCCAAGGTAAATTAACATATTTATTTGGTGATTTGGCTGTTGATGGCAGTGCAACGGCTGTTTTGGAATGTGCTAGTCAATACTATGCTAAGCCTGATGGGTTACTACCTTGGTCAGAACGACCTGAAGCCCTGAAAAAGGGTATTTTGGCTAGAATTCCATCTTTATCGTAAAGGGGGTTGGGAACTGGGCTTCTCCTGTCAAAGACGCCCTTGCTAGCTTGCTTAAGGGGAGGGGTACGACTTCGCTCAGTCCACGGGGATTGGGGTAGTGGTAATTAGGGTTTGCTGATGCGCGTTTTAATTCTGGGGGGGACGGGGGAAGCAGCAGAATTAGCTGCGAGAGTGGCGACTATACCAGGAATTGAGGTCATCAACTCTTTAGCTGGTCGTACTAGTACGCCGTCAGTTCCGTTGGGTGATCTGCGGATTGGGGGTTTCGGTGGGGCGGTGGGATTAGCAAGTTATCTGCGTCAGATGAGGATTGATGTGCTGATTGATGCAACACACCCTTTTGCTACTCAGATTTCCAGTAATGCGGCGGTGGCAACTATTGAGGTTGATATACCTCGTTTGATGTTAGTTCGTCCCCCTTGGGAGAAGGTAAGTGACGATCGCTGGCTTGAAGTTGATAGTGTTCAAGCCGCAGCTGCAAGCTTGCAAAATCAGTCACAACGGGTATTTTTAACGGTTGGTAGGCAAGAACTTGCTGCTTTTGCTCATCTGAAAGAAATTTGGTTCTTGATGCGGATGATTGAACCTCCTGATGCTGATGCTTTGGTGCCGTTGGGAATTGTATTATGCGATCGCGGCCCTTTTGCTCTCAATCATGAGCGAGAAATTCTCATGCGCTACAAGATTGATGCGATCGTGAGCAAAAATAGCGGTGGTGATGCAACTTATGCCAAAATTATGGCCGCGCGAGAACTAGGTGTCAAGGTTGTGATGGTGAACCGCCCAGCTATACCGCCTGGTGAGATGGTTACTAATGCTGGTAGTGCTGTGGCTTGGTTGCTGGAGAAGTTATCCAATTGTTCATGACGAGCTACTTTCACACTGTGATTATATGAAATTTTATATGAGATTTATGTGTTTAATAGTTGCAAAATATTAGTTTAATATTGCTACATTAATATAAAGCTGCTTGTTAACATCACGTAATAGTTTACTGTTTGTATGTGTGATACTTTATCTATAAAATAGTTGTTTATTATCAATGTAATCAACACAATATAATAGAGGAATTAATGTTAAGAAAAATCGGTGCAAAAGCTACTATTTTAACTTTAATCAGTACTTGTTTAATAAGTTGTGGAAGTGCCACAGTTGAGGAATACGAACAATTTGCTGAAGCTGGTAAAAACTACACTATTGCTCTTGATAGTTTACTAGAAACTTCCGGTAACTATTTTGTTGATGCCAACTCAGAAAGACTTATTAGAAATGATTTAGGAAAGCCGGAAACAGATCAAAAAAATTATGAAGATGTCACAAAAAGTGATGAGCAATGGCTAATATTAATTGGGCGAATGCGTCGCCATACTGGACTAGTCAGGCGTTACTTTGAACAATTAGGGAAATTAGCAGGTTCAGATGCTTCTCAAAGAGGTGAAAAAGCAACTGCAAAAATTGCAACAGAGTTAGTTAGTCTGGGTAATTCTATTCGCGAAACACCTCCGGTTAATTCTTCAAGTGCCGCATTAGTTACCTCAAAATTAACTAATATTATTATTAAAGTGAAAATTGGAGGGGCACTTAAAAGAGAAATCAATGCCAGAAAAGATGCAATTTATAAAGAACTCGAAACTCAAGATTTAGTTTTACAGCTATTAAAACAACAACTACAAACAAACATTAGAACTATTCAAAATAATCAAGATGAGCGCTTAGTATTTCAACCCTACGTTGATGAAACACCGATTAGCGCTCAAGATGATTGGATTGCGAAGCGCCGAGAAATTCGCACGATGACGTTACAGGTAGAAGCTTTAGAAAATGCTAGTAAAGCATCTGAAGCTTTTAAGGAAGCTTTTAAGGCTCTTTTAGAAGATGACTTTAATCTCGCACGAGCGAATAGTTTTTTATTAGATGTTGACACGCTTTTAAAAGTTGCTGAAGAATTAAAAGAACAGTCTGAAGCTAAATGAGGGGGATGATATGGTACATGATCTTAGTAATGAAAACACAAAACGCCGCTTAGATTTTCATAAAAAGATTAGTAATTTTGATGCAAAATTATACAAACCTGGGATAGAAAATAAATTCGCTGATGATGGACAAAAGGGAAGTTTTACAGAAAAACGTATTGAGTTCTCTAAGTATGTGCAGTGTGTAGAGCGTGACATTGCAACTATTCTCTTAAACCAGCTGGAAGCAAATTCAGTAGAATTTGAAAATGGTATAGATAAATTAGACCAGGAGATTACATCTATTGATAATACAATAGGATTTCTTGATTTATTTGGTCGCGTACTTAACACTATAGGTAGAATTGTTCGCCTGGTTTAAAAATTGAGCGCTTGGGAAAAGATTGATTTCGATAACATTCCATGCACACCTTTTTGTGGGCTATTTACAACCTGAGTAATATGAAAATTGACTGCTAAGCTACATAATACGTAAGCATCTTCTGGAGACAATTTTGTCAATTTTTGTAGCAGGTCAATCATATTTTTTAAAGCCAATTCTAAGGCTTCATCTAAGGTTTGACTAAAACCCATAGTGATGATATCTGTTGGTGTTTCTGCGATTGGTGTTGTTAGTTGTAAATCTTTGCGAAGTTTGAGTATAATTCTGCCGTTCATTGAAGTTTCAATAGCAGTAACATTCACTTCGCCATCTCCCTGTGCTGAATGTCCATCCCCAATAGAAAATAAGGCACCTGGGACGAAAATAGGCAAAAATATACGAGAACCTGCTTGTAATTCTCGGTTATCGATATTACCACCATAACAACCTGGTGGAACGGAAGTTCGAGACGTTTCTGGAGTGGCAACACCAAGGATACCAAAAAAGGGTTTGAGAGGAATTTTGATGCCTGTGCCTTGAGGAAATTCGGCTACGTTATTTGATAAATCGAGAGGAATAAATCTTAAGGCTGGTTGCTGAAATTGTTGTGATAAGGCTCCCCAACCTGTACGAATGGCATTGAAGCCTATACTTAAACGAGGTGCGATCGCCTCTAATTTTACTTCCAAAACATCCCCAGGTTCAGCATCACGCATGTAAATTGGCCCTGTCAATAAATGCGGCCCTCCAGCTACTTTGCGTTCTGGGGCGAGATTTTGGCAGATATCAACAAACTCTGGTGTGAGAAATTCTGCTGGTGCTTTGTCATAAACATAGTAACCAGTGTAAGTTTCCACATCGATAGTGTCGCCAGAATCGATAGTCAGTGCTGGTTCTAGTAAATGCGAGAAACCACCCAGATGTACGGTTTTTTTAGTAGCTTTTAGGATGTGGTGGGGCATGGGGAATTTATAATTCGTAATTCGTAATTATTTATTCTCCCTCATCTTTTGGTTGGTGAGCGTAGCCCTATGGGGAAGCAAGCTACGCGTAGCACCTCTGACACCAGAAGTCGAACCACACTTCCCTCATCTCTTCACTGATATAGCCAAACGCGTAACAAGGAGAGTAACTGTTCAGTATCTACAGGTTTGGTGATGTAGTCTGATGCGCCGGATTCGATGCATTTTTCGCGATCGCCTTGCATGGCTTTGGCGGTAAGTGCAATGATTGGTAGGGTTTTATATTGCTCCTCCAGCCGAATTAAGCGGATTGTTTCGTAACCATCCATCTCTGGCATCATGATATCCATCAAAACGACATCAATATCTGGTGTATTTTCCAGAGTGGTAATACCTTCTCGACCATCTTCAGCATATAAAACCTGCATTTGATAGCGTTCTAGCATACTTGTTAGGGCAAAGATGTTACGCATATCGTCGTCTATGATTAGTACTTTCTTGCCTATAAGTAAGTGGTCTATTGAGTGTAATTGTTCAAGAAGTTCTTGTTTTGGCGTGGGTAAATCGGCCTGGACTCGGTGGAGAAATAATGCTGTTTCATCAAGGAGGCGTTCGGGCGATCGCACATCTTTAATAATAATTGTTTCTGCGATCCGCCTGAGTTCAGTTTCTTGGGCTTTGGTAATTTCTCGACCAGTATAAACGATGATGGGTAAGGTTTCCCCATTGGGTTGTTGCTTGATTTGCTCAATGAGTTCAAATCCAGTCATGTCTGGTAGTCCTAAATCGAGAACGAGGCAATCAAAATACTGAGTGCGGATGGCTTCTAGGGCTGCTGCACCAGTGGCGACAGCAGTAGTAGCAACGTCGCTGTTGCCAATTAGCTCAACGATGCTATGACGTTGTGTATCATCATCTTCGACAATCAGCAAATTCTTGACTCGTCGCTCAATAAAACCTTTAATTTTATTCAAAGCTTGGGAAATCGTCTCGCGGGTAACGGGCTTTTGCAGATATGCGATCGCTCCTAGTTGTAAACTGCGCTGTTTGCCTTCTTCAACTGTAATAATGTGTACGGGAATATGGCGTGTATTTGGGTCGTGCTTCAAACGATCTAATACTGTCCAGCCATCCATTTCTGGTAAACGGATGTCTAACAACACAGCTGATGGTAGAAAGCGCTGTGCCAGCGTTAAACCTGCATTACCGTTTTGGGCTGCTATCACCTTAAATCCTTGTTGTTGCGCCATATCGATGAGGATACGTGCAAAATTAGTATCATCCTCGACAATCAATAATACTCGATCGCCACTTTCGATGTTGGTGCGATCGTCGCTAATAATTGCTGTTAGCGGTAGCGGGGTATTTAGCCAGTGCTGAGTTTTGTTAGCAGTAGCGGGGCGTTCAGCCGGTGCTGAGTGGGGGGTGAGGAGTTGTTTTGATGTCAACTCAGGACTGAATTGTGGTAGGTAAAAGGTAAAAGTGCTACCTTGACCGGGACGGCTGACAAGTTTAATTTCTCCGCCAAATAGACGGGCGATTTCGCGGCTAATTGATAAGCCTAACCCTGTACCACCATATTTCCGGCTGGTAGTACCATCAGCTTGCTGAAATGCCTCGAAAATAATTTTCTGCTTTTCGGGGGCAATGCCAATGCCTGTATCGCTGACTGAGAAGGCAATTACACTCTGAGCGTGATTTAAGATTTCTTGGTCGGGACTCCATCCTTGTGCTGCTGCTTCTATGTGTAAACGCACCTCTCCTCGTTCGGTAAATTTAAATGCATTGGAAAGGAGATTTGTCAAGACTTGTTGCAAGCGTTTTGTATCGGTATGGATGGCTTTTGGTGTTTCGGGAGTTGCCGCAATTGTGAAAGCTAGTCCTTTGGTTTGGGCAACTTGCCCAAAAGTACGCTCAATTTGACCAGTTAACTCTGCTAGCAGCATCTGGTTCATGTCAATCGTCATAGTTCCAGATTCAATTTTGGCGAGATCGAGGATGTCGTTGATTAACGACAAAAGATCAGTACCTGCGGAGTAGATTGTCTGGCAGTATTCGATTTGCTTAGCGCTAAGGTTGTTATCTATGTTATCTGCCAACAGCCTAGCCAAAATTAATAAGCTGTTGAGTGGTGTCCGTAGTTCGTGGGACATGTTAGCCAGAAACTCAGATTTGTATTTTGATGAGAGTGCTAGTTGTTCTGCCTTTTCTTCTAGAGATTGTCTTGCTTGTTCTATTTCGCGATTTTTGCGCTCGACTTCTTTCTTTTGCTGCGCTAGTAACTCTGCCTTTTCTTCTAACTCGGCGTTGGTTTGTTGTAATTCTTCTTGCTGTCCTCTCAATAAATCTTCGGATGTTTTGAGAGATTGGGCTTGTTGTTCAAGGCGCTTGTTAGTTTCCTTGAGTTCGTTTTGCTGGGTTTGCAATTCCTCCGCTAAAGACTGCGATTGCTTGAGTAATTCTTCAGTCCGCATGGAAGCGGCGATCGTATTGAGGACGATCGCAATACTTTCGGTGAGTTGGTCGAAGAAGGTTAAATGAATTTCGCTGAAGCGGCGGAAGGAAGCTAATTCAATCACCGCTGTCACTTGTCCTTCAAAGAGTACGGGTAAGACGACGGCGTTTAGTGGAGTTGCTTCTCCTAAACCAGAGGAGATTTTGATATAGTCATCAGGCACTTGTGTCAGCAGAATCCGTTCTTTTTCTAGGGCACACTGTCCTACTAAACCTTCACCCAAAAAGAAGCGGTGGGCTAGATGTCTGCGTTCGCGATAAGCATAGGTACTAATGAGTTTTAAATACGACGTATTTTCGGGGTTTTCCATGAGATAGAAGACGCCGTGCTGCGCTCCCACCAGGGGCGCTAGTTCTGAGAGAATTAATTTCGATACAGTTTCCAGGTCTCGTTGACCTTGGAGCATTCGGGTAAATTTGGCTAGGTTAGTTTTCAACCAATCCTGTTCGGTGTTTTTCTGCGTTGTCTCTCGCAGATTGGCGATCATTTGGTTGATGTTGTCTTTGAGGATTGCGACTTCGCCTAAAGCCTCGACGGCAATCGACCGGGTTAAATCGCCCTTGGTTACGGCTGTTGCTACTTCGGCGATCGCCCTTAGCTGAGTTGTGAGTGTTGCAGCCAGTTCGTTCACGTTGTCGGTCAAATCTTTCCAGGTGCCGGCTGCCCCCGGTACTCTAGCTTGACCACCTAATTTCCCTTCGATGCCCACTTCCCTCGCTACGGTAGTTACCTGATTGGCAAAGGTAGCGAGGGTATCGATCATTTCGTTGATTGTCTCTGCCAAGGTTTCTATTTCTCCCTTGGCATCTAACATCAGTTTGCGTTTTAAGTCTCCATTGGCAACCGCCGTCACAACTCTAGCAATCCCGCGCACCTGTGCGGTTAAGTTCCCCGCCATCGAGTTCACGTTATCTGTTAAATCTTTCCAAGTTCCTGCTACTCCTTGGACTTGGGCTTGACCGCCTAATTTTCCTTCGGTTCCCACTTCCCTCGCCACCCGCGTAACTTCACTGGCAAAGGAACTGAGTTGATCCACCATTGTATTGATGGTATTCTTCAAGTCGAGGATTTCCCCTTTGACATCAACGGTAATTTTCTTGGAGAGGTCGCCATTGGCTACAGCTTTCGTGACTTCGGCAATGTTGCGGACTTGGGCTGTCAAGTTCCCCGCCATCAAGTTAAAATTGTCTGTCAAATCTTTCCAGGTGCCGGCAACTCCCCTGACATAGGCTTGTACGCCTAATTTCCCTTCGGTTCCCACTTCCCTTGCTACCCTTGTGACTTCACTGGCAAAGGAATTGAGTTGATCCACCATCGTGTTGATGGTGTTTTTGAGTTCTAAAATTTCACCTTTGACATCAACGGTGATTTTCTTGGAGAGGTCGCCATTGGCTACTGCTGTTGTTACCTCCGCAATGTTGCGGACTTGGGCTGTCAAGCTACCCGCCATGAAGTTCACACTATCGGTGAGATCCTTCCAAGTGCCGGCTACGCCCTTGACTTCGGCTTGCACGCCTAATTTCCCTTCGGTTCCCACTTCCCTAGCAACTCGTGTCACTTCACTAGCAAAGGAATTGAGTTGATCCACCATCGTGTTAACGGTGTTTTTGAGTTCAAGAATTTCGCCTTTGACATCTACAGAAATTTTCTTAGAGAGGTCACCGTTGGCTACGGCTGTGGTGACGGCGGCGATGTTACGGACTTGGGCTGTTAAGCTACCCGCCATGAAGTTCACACTATCTGTAAGATCCTTCCAAGTGCCAGCGACACCTCTGACATCGGCTTGCACACCCAGTTTACCCTCGCTGCCCACTTCCCTTGCTACCCTTGTAACTTCACTAGCAAAGGAATTGAGTTGATCCACCATGATGTTGATGGTGTTTTTAAGTTCCAAAATTTCGCCTTTGACGGCGACTGTAATTTTCTTAGAAAGGTCGCCGTTGGCGATCGCTGTGGCAACTTCGGCGATGTTCCGCACCTGATCGGTAAGGTTCCCTGCCATCATATTCACCGCACCGGTTAAGTCTTTCCAAGTGCCGGCAACTCCCTTCACCTCAGCTTGCACACCCAGTTTTCCCTCGGTTCCCACTTCCCGCGCTACCCTTGTGACTTCACTAGCAAAGGAACTGAGTTGATCCACCATCGTGTTGATGGTGTTTTTGAGTTCCAAAATTTCGCCCTTAACGTCAACGGTGATTTTCTTGGATAAGTCACCAGTTGCCACCGCTGTTGTGACTTCGGCAATGTTGCGGACTTGGGCTGTTAAACTACCCGCCATGAAGTTTACACTATCTGTGAGATCCTTCCAAGTGCCAGCGACGCCCCTGACATCGGCTTGCACACCCAGTTTTCCCTCGCTGCCCACTTCCCGCGCCACCCTTGTGACTTCACTAGCAAAGGAATTGAGTTGATCCACCATCGTGTTGATGGTGTTTTTGAGTTCCAAAATTTCGCCCTTAACGTCAACGGTGATTTTCTTGGATAAGTCACCAGTTGCCACCGCTGTTGTGACTTCGGCAATGTTGCGGACTTGGGCTGTTAAACTACCCGCCATGAAGTTCACACTATCTGTGAGATCCTTCCAAGTACCCGCTACTCCCTTAACGTCTGCTTGTACGCCTAGCTTACCTTCGCTGCCTACTTCCCGTGCTACCCTTGTGACTTCACTAGCAAAGGAACTGAGTTGATCCACCATGATATTGATGGTGTTTTTGAGTTCGAGAATCTCACCTTTGACATTGACAGTAATTTTTTTCGAGAGATCGCCGTTGGCAATGGCCGTGGCAACTTCGGCAATGTTCCGTACCTGTCCGGTAAGATTACCCGCCATTAAGTTAACGTTATCTGTCAAGTCTTTCCAAGTCCCGGCTACTCCCCCAACTTCGGCTTGCACGCCCAGTTTCCCCTCGGTTCCCACTTCCCTTGCTACCCTTGTGACTTCACTGGCGAAAGAATTGAGTTGATCCACCATCGTGTTGATGGTGTTTTTGAGTTCGAGAATCTCACCTTTGACATCAACGGTGATTTTTTTGGATAAGTCACCGTTAGCTACCGCTGTGGTGACTTCGGCAATGTTGCGTACTTGGGCTGTTAAACTGCCTGCCATGAAGTTCACACTATCTGTGAGATCCTTCCAAGTCCCTGCTACTCCCCGGACTTGGGCTTGACCACCTAATTTTCCTTCTGCACCCACTTCTCGCGCTACCCTTGTGACTTCACTGGCAAAGGAATTGAGTTGATCCACCATGATGTTGACAGTGTTTTTCAACTCTAAAATTTCGCCTTTGACATCAACAGTGATTTTCTTGGAGAGGTCGCCGTTAGCTACCGCCGTTGTCACCTCCGCAATATTACGGACTTGGGCTGTCAAGTTACCTGCCATTAAATTGACGTTATCTGTTAAGTCTTTCCAAGTTCCAGCTACGCCTTGTACTTCGGCTTGCACGCCCAGTTTCCCCTCGGTTCCCACCTGACGGGCAACCCGCGTCACCTCACTAGCAAAAGAGTTGAGCTGATCTACCATCGTGTTGACGGTGTTTTTGAGTTCGAGAATTTCGCCTTTGACATCTACTGTAATTTTTTTCGACAGGTCGCCATTAGCAATGGCTGTGGCAACTTCGGCAATGTTCCGTACCTGTCCGGTAAGATTACCCGCCATCAAGTTGACGTTATCTGTCAAGTCCTTCCAAGTTCCGGCTACTCCCAATACTTCAGCTTGTACGCCTAGTTTCCCTTCGGTTCCCACTTCCCGCGCCACTCTTGTGACTTCACTGGCAAAGGAACCGAGTCGTTCTACCATGGTGTTAACGATGTTGGCAGTTTGCAGAAATTCCCCTTGTAAGGGTCTGCCTTGGATTTCTGGGGCGATGGTTTGAGATAAATCGCCACTAGCCACAGCCCTGATCACACGGGTAGTTTCCGCTGTTGGTTGGACTAAATCTGTGATTAGTGTATTGACCGAGGTAACACAATCTCGCCAAGAACCATGAACATTTCCTACAGAAGCGCGTTCAGTAATTTTGCCTTCTTTACCAACGACATTCCCAATTCGCTGTAACTCTGCTGCCATCCGCTCATTCTGGTCGATAATATCGTTGAGCGTATCAACTATTTTTCCTGCTATGCCAGTTTGGTCTATGGGCATCCGAACAGAAAAATCACCTTTTTTCACAGCATTTAGTGTTTTTAACAATTCTTTTAAATCAAGATGATCGCTATCTCTTGTTAACTGTTCAGTTGCCATAGATTTTCCCTATAAAAATTCTTGTATTTTTTATAACCCCGTACTTGCTTAAGGGCAAATTACATCACAAAACAGAGAGTGGAAAATGGTGATGGGTAAAAATTAAGTGCAATAGCTAAGCTCAAGAATTGCTTTGTTTTTTAGCTTTGCACGCTCGCTGAGTTACTCCCCTGATGCACCTAGCCTAGTATATATAATAATTTTGCTGGCGTTATCTGGAACACCATAGACCATCATAACTAGTTAAATTTTAATTTTAGACAAATAGCCTGCAAATATTTTAGGCGATCGCCTTTGATCGCCAAATCATGCCCAAATAGGCAACACCTTAAATCTGAATCAGGGAGTGCAAAGCATAATATTGATAATTACTCTCATTAGAGAGTCTAAATCATCTGGGACGCGATACAACAAGAGGTCTTGGGTAATCTGATTTGCTGGGAGTACATAATTACCGAACTGCCAAATATCTCCAGTACTGACTGCACCAATTAGAGGAGTTGTGGAATTAGGGTTTAAACCCAACCATTGACTCAAGGCAATTAGTTCTACTGCCAGTTGCGTGAAACCCCTAGTTAAGTCAGCTTGTTTGGCCTCGATAATCAAAATGCGATTTTGTTTGTATATGTAGTAGTCTAGTTCACCCTTGAGTTGGTCATTAACTTCAATTGGATATTCAATATTCAGATTTGCACCCGTAATCCGGATTAATTCCAGAATAATAGGGGATATCAGAATCTCTCGACGGGCGGTTTCGCTTGTGAGGCTGATGTGTGGTAATGTGTCTTCAATACGTTGCCGTAAGTCATTTAGCGAAGCAAGTTCACCAGAATATTGAGCCAGGTTCAGACGCTGCCGCACTAAAGTACATCCAAACTCTGCCAAAATATCAGCAGGGGCAAACCTCAGTTTAAAATAGTCTGCAAAAGTATAAGATTGCTCTGGTTTAAGAATTTGGGGATAATGTTGGGGCTGTCCTGGAGAAGTCATATAGTCATTGGGAACAGGGAACAAAAAAGAATTTTTAACGTTTTTCCTTGGGACTGTTGTCTGCTTTTGTAAATAGCTGAGCAACTAGATAAACTATAGTACCTGCAAGCATTCCTGGAAGAACTTCGTACACAAGACTCGATAACTTAAATACTAAGCTCCAACTAATAGCAGCAGCAATGCCAACAATCATCATCAACATCGCCACAGGTGTAGTTACAGGCAACTGCCATACACGTAATATTAATAATGGGCCAAGACCCGAAGCCAATGCAGACCAAGAGAATGTGACTAACAAAAACACATTATCACTACCCGATAAGGCAATGCTTAAAACTATCATTGTCATAGTTAAAGTTCCTAATTTTGCTAGTTTATATGAATTAGCAAACTGAGGAAAAATGTCTTGGGTAATTGCTGCTGAACAACAGAGGATTTGTGAATCTGCGGTA
Source organism: Desmonostoc vinosum (assembly GCF_059505385.1). NCBI lineage: Bacteria > Bacillati > Cyanobacteriota > Cyanophyceae > Nostocales > Nostocaceae > Desmonostoc > Desmonostoc vinosum. The sequence continues at coordinate 59,188 of NZ_JCACKM010000328.1, read as the reverse complement.
GACATAGTAGCTGCAAATATGCCTGCTAGCATTAATCCCACAAATATAGAGGGTAACAATTCCTGTGCTAAATAGGGCAAAGCTAACTCTGGATCTCCTCCAGTCATCAATTCTGGTAGAAGAACTCGTGCTGCTAAACCGATACCAATTGCCGAAAAAGAGTTAATCAGACCACAAATAGTTTTAATATTGAGAGCGCGATTTATATTGTTAGCTGAGTCGATCGCCATCGCTCGTGTTAGGATATGAGGCTGTCCCACCACACCAAACCCAGCTACTATCCAACCAAAAAAAAAGGGCAAGAAGCCCAACGGCAGATTTTCGGGACTTAAACTCACCAGTTTGACATCAATAGCTGCAAGTTTTGTCCAGGCTGCTGCTAAACCATCACAGTTGACAATTGCGACAGTCAACAGCAACAGCAACGAACCAATCATAATTATCCCTTGGGCTGCATCTGTCCAAATTTCGGCACGTACACCCCCAGAAAAACAGTAAATAATGACGATGATCGCCCCAAGTACTATTCCTAAATAGTAGTCCCAACCAAACACCACATTCAGCGCTTTACTACCAGCAACCAATTGTGATGCGGCATAGGAACCAAGAAAAGCAATAATGATCACACCTGAGACAATCGAAATCCAGCGATTAGAGGTATTTTGAGCTAGTAAAGCAGAGACTGTATCAGATGAAGTTTCTTCAGAAATTTTTCTTAACCGCTGGAAAAAAAACCACCAGGCTAGATAGTCTCCAATCGCCCAACCAATTACTAGCCAAATAGAAGAAATTCCTATTTTGTAGGCAAAACCAACTTGACCCAAAAACAACAAGCCACTTTGACCAGTTGACATGGCTGACAATGCTGTTAACCAGGGATTGACTCCGCGACTGGCTAGTAAGTAATCAGCGGTTGTATTTTGTTTATGGGTTGCAGAGTAAATACCTACGCAGATAATTAAAACCAGAAAGCCAATGAAAGTAAAAGCAATCAACATTTGATTAGCCATAGGGAATGGGAAATAGTTTGTCTTATTTTCTGCAATGCCCTGAGCATAGCCGTACCCCTACGCTTAAGCAAGCTAAGTGTAGCGTCCCGCAGGCAAGTATTCCTTTTATAGGAATCAGAAACTCCCACAACTACTACGTGGCATATATATATTAAGTAAAAAATATTACTCATTAAGTATGTATTCGTTTCCTATCAAAAAATAGATTTTAAGTAATACTACTTTATTGTCAATTGATTTAATTTAATCAATACAAGCAGTAATCAGCCGAGTAATTACTCGTTTTGAATCTCTAAGGGAGGAAAATTATTAAATAAACTTTAAAATATTAAAAGTAGGTTAAGTAGGAAAAGTGGGTTATTTGTATAAACTTTTAAAAGCTGCCTAATATGCTGTAAGCTAATGCATAAGCGTAATTTTGCACCAATAAAATGTGTAAAATGCATCATAGATGAACAATTGTTGAAGTTCGGTTAATGCCGCTAGCAAACCATGATTGTAATCTTAGTAACAAAACGTGAACTCTTAAAAAAATATATATCGGCGAAACAGTAACAGGTTAAAAGCATTCAATCAACAGTTGAATAACATATTAAATGATGAAAGAATGAGGAGATATTAAAGAAAAGTAACAAAAAGTTAGAATAATTATTGAGTTGTATGAAACAATCTAATAGTAGGAGAAAGCGAGGAATTGTACTGACTCCTGCCGGATTAAAGCGTTTACAGGCAGCAATTCTGGCTTTGGAGACGGCAAAAAACAACGGCGATCACTTTACGCTAGAACAGTTGGGCGATCGCATGAATTTATCTGCGAAAACACTGAGCCGATTATGGTCATTGGATGTAGGGGTAGATCAAAGAACGCTGAGGATTTGCTTTAGTGCTTTAAACTTGGAATTACATAGAGAAGATTATACAAACCTCAATGAACTAGATCAGACAGAAACTTTGTCAGCGCACTCCCTGAGTTTAGATTCAAAAGATACAGATTTATTAGTTAGCGCCCAGTATAAGCAATTTGAACATTTTTGGTCATACCCGGATGGTCTTGTACCGCTAGATTCTCCATTTTATGTTGAGCGTCCGCCGATAGAAGAACTAGTTTATCGAGAAATAACTCAACCCGGTTGTGTGATTCGGATTCGCGCCCCCAGACACATGGGTAAGAGTTCTCTGGTATTGCGACTATTAGCTTTTGCACAGATGCAAGGGTATTGCATAGTAAATCTCAACTGTTACCAGATAGATTCTGAGTGTCTCACTAATCTCAACAAGTTGCTGCGTTGTTTTTGTTGGCATGTCGCCAGAGAATTAGACATAGACCCCAAGTTGAATAAAATATGGGATGATGAAATTGGTAGTAAGCTCAGTTGTAGCTTTTATTTTCAAAGCTATTTGCTTAAACAAATTCAAAATCCAGTAGTTTTAGTATTAAACGAAGTTGATCGTTTTTTTGAATACCCTCACATTGCTCAGGAATTTTTTGCCCTATTGCGTTCGTGGTGTGAGGAAGCACAACATAGTCCCAATTGGCAAAAACTCAAGTTAGTGGTAGTTTACTCCACAGAAGAGTATGTCACTCTGGATATTAACCGTTCTCCATTTAATATTGGACTACCCATCCGGCTGCCAGAATTTACCCAACAACAGATCCAAGACTTAGCAGAGCGGCACGGGCTAGACTGGAGTAATGGCGAGGAATCTGCTCAACTAATGTCACTTGTAGGTGGTCATCCTGCTTTGATTCGGATTGCACTATATTACCTTTGTTCTCAGGTTATTACTCTTGCAGAACTGATAGAAGATGCGATCGCCAATGGTAGCATTTATCGCCATCACTTATGGCAACTGTGGATACAACTGCAAGAAAAACCCGCTTTAGCAAAGACATATGCTGAACTTGTCAAAGCAGATCAAAGTGTATCTATCAATCCTATTGAAACTTATAAGCTAGATAGTCTAGGCTTGATTCGCTTTGAAGGCGATCGCATTTTACCAAGTTGCGAACTTTACCGCATTTATTTTAAAAAACAACTATCGACAATTTTGTAACATTTAGTCGAATGGCGCGACCAGGCTAATTTAGTGCTTAAATTTTCTTGTGGGGCGGGTCGAAAAGCCAGCCATGGACGGGCGAGACGCCCATCCCACAAGAGTTTTTCTATTACACTATTTTAGTCTTGCCACGTTACTACTAAACTGTTTCAGCTAAAATAGTGCAATAAATTTTGTAGGTTGGGTTGAGGAACGTAGACGCCTGGAGGGCGGCTTCCCGCAGGGTAAACCAACACCGATGTTCATGTTGGGTTGAACGGAGTTCAACCCAACCTACATCTAATGCATTACTTTAACTCTGATTCTTTCCCCCTGCTCCCCTACCTGCAATTTGTATCAACCTTAAAGTAAAACGGTATTAGCCCTAATCCCTAGCCCCTAATACTTTGCTCAAACAATAAGCGCTATCACAGATGGTCAGTATTATGAAATGCATTATTTAGACGATAATTAATATTTATTGCTGTCATGAAAAACTAACTTAAAAGACAGTTAGGACAGTTAAGACAGTTAAATAAAAATAGACAGATTGTGGGGATTACAAAACATTAGCAAGATGCTAATATTTATGATTGATTGTATAAAAAGAGTTTTTGTTAATTAATATATGCTGAAATACTAACCAGCAAAAAAATAAAACCTAAAAATGGTAAAAAAGTAAGCGGTTGCTTAACTTGAGAATAGCTAAGCGATCGCATCAAAAGTTTGCTGTAGAAATTTGCTGATGATTATATAAGTTTCTATGTTCCCTGATCATACTTCAATATGAGATATCAAGTAGGGGGTAGCCTCCACAGCAATGATCCCACATATATTGTTCGTCAAGCAGATGAACAACTTTATGCCAGCTTGAAAGCAGGGGATTTTTGCTACATCTTAAACTCTCGGCAGATGGGTAAATCATCGCTACTACAACGTACCAGTTATCGTCTTAAAGAAGAAGGCTATAGCTGTGCTTATTTGGATATGACGCGATTGGGTAGTGAGGATACTACACCAGAACAATGGTACAAAGGCATTATTATCAGCTTATTTCATAGCTTGAATCTGGCAGAACACGTTAACTTTAAAAATTGGTGGGAGATGCAAGCAGGTATTTCCTGTGTGCAAAAACTCAACCAGTTTGTAGAGGAGGTTTTACTGCCAAATACTCAAAGCAAATCTGTGCAAAATGGTAAAGCCAATCGTATTTTCATTTTGATTGATGAAATTGATAGTTTGTTGAGTTTGACTTTTCCAGTCAACGATTTTTTCGCTTGGATTCGTTATTGCTATAATCAACAAGCATCCGACTCAAATTTTCAACGCTTGGGATTTGCCCTGTTTGGGGTAGCCAGTCCCTCTGATTTAATTGCTGACAAACGCCGCACGTCTTTTAATATTGGTACAGCAATTGAGTTACAAGGCTTTCAATTGCATGAAGCCAGACCATTGCTCCAAGGGTTAGAAGGATTAATCAGCCACAGCGAAGCAGTACTGCAGGAGATTCTCTACTGGACAGGAGGGCAACCATTTCTGACTCAAAAACTCTGTCAGTTGGTTGTGCGAACTGCGTTAAAGACATCTGAGAGAAGAATTGATTTACCGCCCGAAATCATAGCATTTTGGTTAGAACAACTGGTAAGGTCGCAAATTGTCCAACATTGGGAAGCAAAAGACGATCCGGAACATCTGCGGACAATTCGCGATCGCCTACTTTTTCACGAACAGCGAGCAGGGCGGTTGTTGGGTATTTATCAACAGGTATTGCAAGCCGAGGAAGAACAGGACGCGGGGATGGGGGGACGCGGTGAGACAGCGCTGCGGGAGGGTTTCCCTCCGCAGGCGACTGCGAATCCGAAGGGGGACGCGGGGAGGGAATATATTGACGACTCTTTGCGTCTTATTTCTCTTGTGCCGACTGATGATAGTCAAGAACAAACAGAACTGTTGTTATCTGGTTTAGTCGAGAAACACAACGGCTATCTCAAAATTAAAAATCCAATCTATCGGTGTGTTTTTAATGCTGCATGGGTGATCAGACAGTTAGATAATCTCCGTCCTTACTCCCAAACATTCAATGCTTGGGTAACATCCGGCTACAAGGATGAATCACGTCTATTGCGAGGACAGGCTCTAAAAGACACCCTCAATTGGGTGCAGGGCAAAAGTCTGAGCGATTTAGATTATAAATTTTTAGCTGCTAGTCAAGAATGCGACAGGTGCGAAGTCCAAACGGCATTAGAAGCAGCACGGACGAAAGAGGTAGAAGCAAGATTAGAACAAGAGCAAAAAACTGCTAATTTGCAAAGATTTTTGTTAATTACGGTGTGTATAGGCTTGTTTATCTATGGCGCGTTAGGGCTGGGAAGTTTCATTTTGTACCGCCAAGCTCTCAAAAGCGAAAGTCAAGCTAGAAGCAGTGAAATTCGAGCGCTTGTATCTTCTTCTGTGGGACTGTTTGCCTCAAATCGTAGATTAGATGCTCTGATAGAAGCAATCAAAGCCAAAAAAAAACTGCAAAAATTAGGTAAATCAAATACAAATATTGAGCAGCAAGTAGATGATGCATTACGGCAAGCGGTTTATGGAGCAGATGAATACAACCGTTTTTTGGCCCACACAGCAGCGGTTCTTGCAGTAGATGTCAGTCCTGATAGTTCTTTAATTGCTTCAGCCAGTGTAGATAAAACAATCAAGCTTTGGCGGCGTGATGGTACAGAAGTGGCAACTCTTAAAGGTCATACTGCAACTGTCAGAGCAATAGATTTTAGCTCTGATGGTCAGACACTCGCTTCAGCTAGTGAAGATGGTACCATTAAACTCTGGAAGCCGGATGGCACTTTACTCAATACTTTTAAAGGTCATATTGGTTCGATTTGGGGAGTGGCGTTTAGTCCCGATAGTCAATTCCTAGCCTCTGCTAGTTTCGACACAACCGTGAAACTTTGGAAGCGAGACGGCACCTTGCTTAACACGTTTCAAGGTTACAAAATGGGTTTTTTGGGAGTGGCGTTTAGTCCCGATGGTCAAATCGTTGCTGCCACAAGTGTAGATAGAACAGTAAAAATGTGGAGGCGAAACGGTTCACAGTGGAGAAATGCCAAAACCCTGCAACCTCTTTTAGGTCATACCGCTTGGGCTATAGGAATAGCTTTTAGTCCTGATGGCAAGACCATTGCCTCATCGAGTGAAGACAAAACCATCAAACTTTGGCAACGAAATAGTACAGATGGAAACTACTACTTAAATAAAACTCTTAAAGGTCACAGTGCCGGAGTTTGGGGAGTTGCTTTTAGTCCCGATGGCCAGACTATTGCCTCTGCCAGTCTCGACAAAACTATTAAACTTTGGCATATTGATGGTACAGAACTGAGGACGCTTAGAGGACACAGTGCCTCAGTTTGGGGAGTGACTTTTAGCCCTGACAGTAGCTTTATTGCTTCGACGGGTGCAGAAAACGTTGTGAGACTTTGGCGGAGTGAGAACCCATTCCAGAAAAGTATTATTGCTCATAAGTCTGGGATTTGGTCACTAGCTATCACCTCCGACAGTTCAACAATTGCTACAGCCGGTCACGACAACACTGCTAAATTGTGGAGTCGCCAAGGTAAATTGCTCAAAACTTTTACTGAATCTGGGGGTGCAATCTTTGAGGTTTCATTAAGTGGCGATGGCAAGTTAATTGCCCTTCGTACTTATGCTGATATAGTTAAACTTAAGCGGCGAGATGGTGTTAATGTCGCTACTTACAAAGATCCTCTTGGTAAACTCTTAGCAGCAGTGCTGAGTCCCAACGGGCAAGCGATCGCTATGGCAAATGTTGATAATATTGTCCAAATATGGCGACGCAATCAATCTAAACCGCAGGTTATCAAAGGACATCAGGCGGAAGTTTGGCATGTTGCATTTAGTCCAGATAGTCGGCTTGTGGCCTCAGTCAGTGGCGATAATACTGCTAAATTGTGGACACTTGATGGTGAGTTGTTAACAACTCTGGTAGGACACTCAGCGACAATATGGAGAGCGGTCTTTAGCCAAGATGGTCAAATGCTAGCCACTGGCAGTGGAGACAACACCGTTAAGCTGTGGGCGGTTAATGGTGAGCCAGCGCTGTTCGCGCAGCGTCTTGGCCAAAAGAAGGAGGGTATCTCTTTGCAGGCGGCTGGCGCTCGCGTTCGCGTAGCGTCTTTGAAGGATTCACCCCGAAGGGGTAAATTACTCAAAACATTCAAAGGTCACACAGCAGCGATTTGGGGAGTGGCATTCACCCCCGATGGCAAAATAGTTGCTTCTGGTAGCGTGGATGCTAGCGTCAAACTTTGGAAATTGGATGGTACGGAAATAACTACCCTCAGAGAACATACCGCAGCAATTAGGTATATTGCTATCAGTCAAGATGGGACTTTGCTAGTTTCTGGGGGTGATGATAACACGCTGATTTTATGGAACTTGCAGCGAATTCTCAATTTAGATGCAATGGGTTATGGTTGCGCTCTGGTAAAGGATTATTTGAAAACTAATACAGTATTAGAACAGAGCGATCGCTCCCTGTGCAATTATTCTTAATTTTCAGGATTAATACCATTTCACTTTAATTAAAGATACAAATACGTGGATAGGGGTTTAGCAATGCTAAACCCCTACGAAAGATTTATGTGTATGAGGATTTTCGTGAATTGGTATAACAGTCAATGTTCATCATGAGTGACTAGGCGACTTTAACCAGACGATTCAAGAAATATTGTCGTCTGTAATTTGCTTTTTAATCGAATCAACTTCTCCAGCTAATTCTTGGCGAGTGGAAGCTTTCAGGAAGTAGCGGAAAATAAACCAAATGACGTAACTAACTCCTATTAGCTGAAAAATTGGAGAGACTAAGGGGATATCATTAATGGCATCGACTATCGCTAGTAAGATCTTGAGTGAAGTAACTAACACCACAAGTAAGCCAAAGCTAATAATCGGTAGTTTGTATTCTTCGTAAAATCTCACTATGTATCCCGGTAATTTTTCTGAAAATTCAGAAACTTTTCTCCCGATTTCTGAGGCTTGTTGATTAAATTGATTATTGTTTGTCACCTTTGATAAATTTCCTGTTTCGGAATTTTTAATTGTTGTCATATCATCCGTTGGGCTAACATTAGCGTATTCTGGTTGTTGTACTTCGCTTTCCATGGCTTTGTTAGAAGAGATTGTTTTTGTGATACTGTAACACTACCATTGCCACATTTTAAAAACTACTTTTCATCAATCGCTTGGAATAAGTTTTGTCTATCTTAAGAATTATGATCTTTTTTATATAAAAGTTACAAAAACTTTCTTAAAATTAAGAGACTTCTTGCATAAATACTTGAACCGTCAGAGACTCAAGTCTCAGCCTAATAGCAAAAGTCCGTTGAAACGGACTAAAAATACTGTTATTAGTCGGTTGAAACCGACTTGAGTTATCAGCCAGAAAATTTATTTTCTGGCGAGTATCCGACTTTTGCAAGAGGTCTAAGGAATATAGCGATTTCAGTTGTGTTGAAAAATGTCTAAATATTTATGCTGAGGTACTCATTACTAAATTAAATGAGAATAATAGCAATATTTTTACAGCGAGGTTTTTATTAAGAGAAATTAATATATCAGAATGATGACTAAACAGAATTTTTTGTTGCGTCTCTAAATCGTTGCGGTCAAATTCTTAACTTGCTTAAGAACTCGAAACACTTTATGCAAGTCTCGATTATCCAGTGGGAAAAACAGAGAGTAAAGCTGAGAAGAACCATACTCAGGTTGCGGCATGACGTTGACTTTGAGAAAAATAAACTCATCTCCATTGCTGACCATACCATATAGCGATCGCGTTGGGTTAGGATTGCACATCATATATGCCAACGCTTGCGGCACTGCCAAGGAAACCATAATCGTGCGTTTTGCTTCCACCACCAGCACCCAGAACTGATCTTGAATAATCAGGGTGTCGATGCGTCCGCGCAAAATCTCCTCATCACCTTCGAGCTCATACTGAACCGATTTCTCTGTGCGAATGTTGAAGTCTGGTTCGTAAAAGCCAGCTAAATCCAACAGAGGAGAGATCAAAAGCTTATCTACAGCCCCTTCTGAGATTGTGCCACGTCTTCGATGAGCCGCAAATCGCTGATGCAAATGGTTTAAAGCCTCTACTTCCTGCGGTGTGAGTTCAGGTAAGTTCTGACACCACTCTGGGAAAAATGAGGGATCAGAATTTGGGTTAAGATTAAACCTGTCCTCGACATCAGCAGTTGTCAGAATTGTTTTGGAAATAGGGGATATGCTAGTCATAGTATTGGCTATTCTCTAATTACATTATCGCGGACGATTTTAGCTCAGGGGATAGGGGAAAGGAATAGAAAAGAAAAAAATTGGGCGTTGCTGAATAATGGGATGATTGAGGTTGACGCGGGGACACCGAGACGCGGGGACACCGAGACGCGGATACTGTTGGCGAAAGTGTTACAAACGCATAAACAAAAGTGTTACAACTAAAAGCTGCAACCGCAGATTGAAGGTTTGAGCTTACATAATACTTTCAAATACAAATATGTATTACATTCGCCAACGGTATCAGACGCGGGGACGCGGGGATCATGTACTGATGCAAACTCTCAAATAATCCCGCAATTATGCAACACCAAAAATTGCAACTATTGCTGTTGGGGAATAGTAATGACAAACTCAGCTCCTGCCCCAGGTGCAGAAATACACTGGAATTGTCCGCGATGATTTTTCACCACAATTTGATAGCTAATTGATAATCCCATGCCAGTGCCTTTACCGACAGATTTTGTAGTAAAGAAAGGGTCAAATAAGCGCTTATGTACTTCCTCTGTTATTCCTGGGCCATTGTCGGCAATGCGAATAATTATGCTGTTGTCTTGAGCGAGGGTGCGAATGTAAATTGTGGGAATGGGCAATTGATTATTCTCCCTCATCCCCCTCATCTCCCTCATCCCCCTCATCCCTCCCACTTCCTCAATCCCTAATCCCTCTTCTAAAGCATCGATCGCATTTGTTAACAGGTTCATAAATACCTGATTCATCTGTCCAGCATGACAGATGACTGGTGGCAAATCACCGTACTCGCAGATGATTTGAATTTTTGGATATTCTGGTTTATTTTTTAGGCGACTTTGTAACAGTAATAGAGTATTATTTATACCATCATGGATATCTGCTGGCTTCATGCCGTCTTCGTCTGTGCGAGAGAAGTTGCGTAAAGATAAAACTATCTGCCGAATTCGTTCGGCTCCTATATCCATGGAATTGATGATTTTGGGTAAGTCTTGGCTGATAAAATCTAAATCCATCACCTGAATTTCTTTTTCAATTTCTGGTGCAGGTGGATGGTAGTGCTGTTGATAAAGTTCTACCAAGTGCAGCAAACTCTTGATATATGCACTGGCGTGGCTGATGTTACCGTAGATGAAATTGATGGGATTATTGATTTCATGGGCAATACCTGCCACTAGCTGTCCTAAACTGGACATTTTTTCGGTTTGAATCAGCTGCGCTTGAGTTTGTTGCAGTTCTCGCAGCGTCTCTTGTAGTTGCTGGGCTTTTTTGCGGAGGGCGTTTTCTGTCCCCTGGCGCTGTAGTTCTGCTGCGGCTCGTGCTGCAAAAATAGCGATGATCGCTTTGGCTCGTTCTGGCTGTAATATTGGTTTGGTATCCAATACACAAAGATATCCTATTGGGGTGGCGAATGTATCGACAAGGGGCGCTCCCAAATAGCTTTCGACATCTAGCAATCGTAACTCTTCATCTTGGGGAAATAGTTGCTGCACGCCACTGGTGTAGCAACTCATGCCTTTTGTGAGTACAACTTCACAAGGGGTGTTGGCTAAATTGTACTCGAAGTTTTCTGTGAGGCGATCGCCTATCCAAAATGAGATGACTCTCGCTTTAGTGGAATCTTCTGCTACGCATTCTGCCAACACAACATAACGAACTCCCAAAGCAGCTGCTAAATGACGCACCAGAGCGGGGAAAAATTCTTCGCCTGTCACCGCAGCTGTTCCCGCCACTAAGGCTTGCAAAGCTTCTTCCGCTTGTTTGCGTTCTGTGATGTCTCTATCAACACCGCGATAACCCAAAAAATTGCCTGATGCATCAAAGAAAGGGACGCCATTAGTTTCTAAAATAACTAAGTGCCCGTGCTTGTGGAGATTTTTGTTTTCGAGATTAATTAAAGGCTGTTTGGAGTCAGCCATCACCCGGAAAATTTCTCTGACTCGGTTTGCTTCTGCTAGTGGCATTAAGTCGAAGGGGGTTTTGCCTAATACTTCTTGTGGTTCGTATCCCAAAATTTCCCGGATTTTTTGGCTAACGTAAGTGTAGACTCCCTGATGATCTATTTCCCACACACCATCGTTAGTTGTTTCCACAAGATGGCGAAAACGCGCTTCACTCTTTGCTAATGCTTCCTCGGTTTGTTTACGCTTGATGCCAATAGCAATTTCATCAGCCACAATAGCGAGTACTTTGAAAGTAGATTCTGTGAGTTCTTGGCGAGAAAACATCGCGATTACGCCTAGTGTTTCGCCTTCCACAATCAAAGGATAACCAGCAAAGGCAACCATACCCTCACGTTCTGCCCACTCTTTATTACTTATCCCTGGATCGGTTTTTACGGAGTTGGTGAGGTGAGGCTTGCCTTCTTGGGCTATCAAACCAATCTTAAATTGACCAACTGGCACTCGTCTATGAGGGCCATCTATGTGAGTATACATACCAGAACTGACTTGCAGTTCTAGTACATTTTCCTGTTTATTTAATGTCCACAGACGAGCAAATGCGACATTGATGTGCTGAACTAGAGCTTCAGTGCAATAGCGCATCATGCACTCTAACGTTTTACTCTGTGCCAAACCAGCGTCTACATCAGCACGAAAATCAGCTAAACGCGCTCGTTCTAATATTTTCTCTTCTGCTTGTTTGCGGGTGGTAATGTCGTGACAAATACCAACTAAATACAAAAAACTATCATTGGCGTCTTTAATTGTAGATGCATTGCTTGTGTGCCATCGCCAACTACCATCTTTGTGTTTAACTCGATATTCAATCGGGTCTTGTTTTTTAGCTGTTGTCAAAGCTATTTTGATATATTCTGTACAGATTGAGGTATCGTGAGGATGTATGAAGAGAATGAAAGGTTTACCTATAATTTCTGACAATTCATGTCCTAAGATGTCAGTCCAATTGGGAGAGATGTAGGAAAATATGCCTTGGCGTGTTAGTGCAAATATAATATTATTTGTATTTTCGACAATCGTGCGAAAATCGATGTTGCTATCGATAATTTTTGGGACTTGATTTACCGCTTGTGCGAAGTTGTGATCGTTGACATGCATTAATGTAGCGCTCGTCTCTACTGTTTTACTGATTTTGTGAATTTGGTTAATAGAGTTCTGCACCTTTTGAATAAATAAGAGAAATCCGAAGAAGATAAAATATTTACTCTGGAAATCTGGGTCATTTTGTAAACGAACCGCCAAAACGCCAAGTTGGCCAAGAAAATAGATGGATAGAGAGTCGCATCGATACTTTAGGGTTGTTAAACATTATTGGTGGATTTTTAATTGCAATCATTATTTTATCTAGGAAAAATCCCAACACAAAATAAATATTTATTTCTTTTTTATTTTTTGATCAGATAAAAATAAGATTTTTAAAATAACGCTGGTTAGTAAAAAGCCTCACACTAAAATAACAAATAAATTGAGGTAAATGTCAAACACAATGTTAATGCGCTACAACGATAGCTGTTGATTGCATTTTTTTATGCTATAAAGCTCACAGAAATTGACGTTAGGTGGGGAACTATTCTATGGAACCTGAAAAACTGGAGTGTTTTAAAGATTACGGCGAGTTTATCCTCCAGAAAATAGATTCGGTGCCTCAGAACCCTTCAAAACTAGAAGATTGGATTCCAGCTAGCCTTGACGAATGTCTTGTCCGTCTGCGAGAAGCTGCTCAGAAAACCGTAGAATTTGCTACTTCACCCGTCAAAATCGGTGTTATGGGGGAATTTAGCAGCGGCAAAACTTTACTTTTGGGTAGTTTAATTGGCTATGCAGATGCTTTACCAATTAGTGAAAACCCTACTACAGGTAATGTGACTGCTATTCATATAGTACCGCAGGATGATTTTGTCACAACTCAAGTAGATAGTTTTACTGTAGAGTATCTTTCTCATGAAGGGGTACACGAGTGCTTGTATTTCATGCTAGGGGAGGCTGGTAGAAGAACAACAGCAGCAGGACTTGCACCCATACCGTTTGCACAGCTAAAAACAGGGAGAGATATTATTAACTGGTGTGAAGCAACATGGAGTAGTAGCAATAACTTAGAGTTACGTTATTTGCTCAGGGAACTGGTGTTGTTTCTGCGAGCCTATCATGCTTATGGGGAGGCTATCTGTGGTCAAAGTTACCAGATTGATGCGATCGCAGCTCGTGAGGGTTTACAGTTAACTGAACAGCCTTTAGCGATTCAAGCTCTCAATTTTGAAGATTTACCCCCAGCTCATATTAGACTGCCGAGTTCACCCCAGAAGTTACCAACAAAGTTGTTGCAAAACAGCTTTCCCTTAATTCGCCGTGTCGATATTGAGGTGAAGACATCACGGGAAATTTGGGATGTCGGGGGGGCACAAAGATTTACTCTCTTGGACTTTCCTGGCTTAGGGGCTGCTAATTCTGGTGCTAGGGATACGTTTTTGTCATTGCGGGAATTGGCAGAGGTACAGACGATTCTAGTACTGCTAAATGGCAAAACTCCCGGAAGCGATCGCGCCAATCGCATCTTTACGATGATGCAGCAGCAACGTCCGGGACAAAACCTCAAGGATCTCATTCTCGTCGGTGTGGGTCGCTTTGATCAACTACCTTTAGATAATGAAGGTGGCGAAAGAGAACTTGACTCGCTAATTACAGATCATGCCACTGATCCTGATTTGCAAGAAGCAACCGTTTTCCAAAAACTTAAAGTTTTGCAAACGATTATTGATGGTGCAGAAGCATTTACTACTCAAAAAGACCGAATTGTATTACTATCGCCACTTTTAGGACTAGCGGAATTAGCCAAACGTTCTACTACAGTTAAAGCCGGTTCACCAGAATTTCTGGCTAATTTGGATTATCCTAATTACCTGGAACAATCCAAACGTTTGCAACAGAAATGGGCACGTTTAAGCGAAATATTGCTAGAGTCTAATACACGCAGCTATTTGGGTAGACAGTTAGGTTACTTTGCTCAAGATGGGGGTATTAGCAAACTGCGAGAATTGATTCAAACCCACGTAGCCACTCATGGATTAAAGCAATTATATGCAGATACTCAAAGAGCTGCTAATGTGGTGCGTCAACAACAAGATAACTTGAAAAATATCATCGAAGAAATTCATCAACAAGGTATACCAACAACAGACAGCCCTGCTTTTAATGAGCTAAATTCGACAATTGAAAGTTTAGATAAAACCTATAGAAACTTTCAGAAAAACTTAAGTAAAGAACCACTAAAAGACAAACGTGGTATTGTCGTCAGCGATGTGATCAAAGACGAACTCACCTTTAGAATCCTGAGTTGGAGTCAGTGGACTTTACTTTTCAATAAAGTGAATAATGGTGCGATCGCCCTGACAGAATCTAAAGGCGCAGCGGGTAAGTTATTTGATCGAGGCAATCGCATCAATAATTCCTTACCGACTAAAAGTGATGATTTTTATCCAGCATTTGAAAAAACCATTCAGGAACTAGAAGATTTTGCCCGCGATCGCATTCGGCAAGCAGTCATGGACTTGTTAGACAGATTATCCAATCAGATATCTCAAGAACGCGATCATTTGCTGTCAATTCTCCATCCCCAGATGGAACAAGAAATCGAAGCCAAATTCGGCGTAGAAGAAGCTGATTTATTCTACAAACTATTTTTAGGATGTGATCCGAATAAATGGCAAGAAGCAATCATCTCCGAAATGAGTCATAATGAGCAAGCGATCGCACCAGAAATCATCTTTCCTTTAGCGCTGCAAGATGAAAAACATCACATCGGGCAAATTTTTGACTGGGCACCAGAAAAAAATCAAAACTTACCCAAATCTACCAATCATCAACTGCTAGTACTGCGACTGCGAGATGAAATAATTACTAGCGGTAGTCTACATCTTGTACAGTATGTGAGCGAGATTAATCAACAAGTAAATGCGGAATTAGAAGGCATTTTAGATCAAATTATTCCCAGTCTGCAAAACCTTTCTAAAAAAGAAGCACTGCTAAGATACCTATCAGCACAAGAATCATCTCCTGAAGTAGAAGTTCCTAGTTGGTTGCAGGTACTTGTAGAAGTTGCTAATTATCAATAGTTATTTGTTACTTATCATTTGTCATTTGTCATTTGTAACTGTTCAATTCCCCACTCCCAATTCCCCACTCCCCATTACAAAGGATAATATGAAATGCCTGTGGAAATTCAGCTTGCACGTCGGTTTCAACTTTATGTTAAAGAAAATCAAGAGTTAGAACTTCCTGCTATTCAAATTTTTGCTTCTGGTAGCAATGTACCTCATGTTTCGCGCATTACTTGTTCTGTGAGAGGCACACCTAAAGAATTAGCAGCACAAATTCAAAAATCGTATAAACAATTTCAATCTGCTACACCAGCGAAAATCTCTACCCAAGGACAATTAGGAAAACACATTTGTAAATTAGAACAACCTTTAACCCAACCAATCAATTGCACTTTACAGGTAATTGTCGAGTATTTTGATTCTGACACTACCGGACACCCAATGCTGTCGGTGCGAAAACATATAGAGGCTTTTTGTTATCTGTGGTTTCTACCAAATTTTGAGCAGCCACCAATTAAGCAAACAACAGAAATGGATACTGTCATGAACCCTTTCAAACTAAATGACGATAGTAAACAACCAAATGAAAAACCTAGACAAAAATTTCCAGGATGGTTTGCTTTAGATTTTGGCACCTCGAATTCCACAGTGACATTGTTTGATCCGATTGAAGTTCCCATCGCCGAAATTTTGCCCAAAGAACAAGAAAAACGGTTGCGCGAACGCTTGGTGCAATGGCTGAGTTCTCCTGTATCTGTGGCTTTACCAGATGTTAGTATTGCAGAGTGGGAAAAATTTATCGCTGATATTTGCCGCAATTTAGAAATCCAACCAACACAGTTAATTGAAGTCTTTGAAGGCGATAATAAAGAGCAATTCCTAGAAGCGATTCGTCAAATAGAACTATGTTTAGGTAACAGTGAAAGATTTCGCCGTGCTGTGAGCAAACAACTTTATCAGATATATCATGAAGTGTTTCGCGTTCCGACTCTAGAATCGCAAAATTTAATTCCAGTTGTGCTGGATATTGATCGCCGCGACACAGAAATCCCTAGCGAGTTGGAAGTTTCTCAATTAACCGCCTTGCAACTACGCATGGGTAGAGAAGCAAGAGATAATAGAAAAAAAGCGATCGCTCAAGGTACAAGCAGTTCTTTAAAAGAAATTATCAGCAAATTTCACCACTCACCCAAACGTTATTTTGGACAAGAGCGAGATTTTCCGATTATTGTAGATGGTAAAGAAGAAACAATCACCGCTAACGAATTAATCCAAGCAGCTTGGGCACATTTAATCGAGTTAACTGAAGACTATCGCCAACGGGCACAACGCAGATTTTCGGAAGGGGATTTCTTAACAGCAGTCGTCACCTATCCCACAGTTGCACCGCCAGTAGTCCGTAAGGAAGTCAAGGAACTAGTTGAACAGTTAGGTATCGATGATGTGCAAACAGCTTACGATGAAGCCGTTTCCGTAGCGATATTCTTTTTGTGGCGAGAATTTGGCGGTAATCTCAACATCGGTATCGAGTCATTCAAAACCCGTTGTCGCCGCGACGGCAACAAATGGTCACAAAACGTTTTAGTATTAGACATTGGCGGTGGCACCACCGACTTAGCCTTAATCGAACTCACCCTAGAAGACAAAACACCCTTCTTTGCCGACTATGAAGATAGAGGTTTAGGAGGGCGCTATTATAAACTCACCCCTAAACTATTAGGTTCATCTGGTCATTTACAATTAGGTGGTGAATTAATCACACTGCGAATTTTCAGATTATTAAAAGTAGCGATCGCTGATTTTCTCTTAACAGCAATCACCGCCGGAGATATCACCAGCGAAAAACTAGAAGACTTAATTAACTCCGAATTAAACGAACGCTTCCTAGAACAAAGTAAATTCAAAAGCGGCAGTCTTTTAAAATGTTTAGATAAGCAGAATCCAGAAGGCGACGTTGCCTATAAAGATGCCTTAGATACCGCCGAAAAAGTCCTACCCACCCGTTGGCAACAAGCACCCCAGCGTTTGCAAACATTCTATAGCCTTTGGGATCATGCAGAAGCAGCCAAACTCAAACTTGGACAGCAGCAACCACCAGCTGCTTCCCCCTTAACCTTCACGCTGACTGAACAGCAAATTTCTGAACTACTGAGTCAAACAGGCGTCAAATTGCAAATCATCAATCCTCATAACATCCACGTTATCTTAGATAGCCAGCAATTTGAACGAGCCGCCACCTCTGCAATCAAAGAGGCCATTGGTATTGCCAAAGGATTGATGCATAGTCGCTTGCGTTCCGACGAACATAACCACAATTCCGGCACACAAAAAGTTGACTGGTTAATCCTATCCGGTAAAACCTGCAACCTCGACATAGTACAGCGCCACATCTACCAAGAATTTAGCAAATCTCCGTATTTTGTTTGGAATCCCGAACGCATCACCTTTGTTTTGGAATTTACCAAACTTGCCACCTCCGCCGGTGCTTGCTACGCCGAGAAACTACGCCGACTGAGATTCGATCCCGAAGAATCCAAAGGACTGCTGCGTAAAGGAGCCAACCAACTAGAAATCGACGTTAAAAACCTATTTTATTACCTACCCTGCAACTTTAAACGTAAAACCCAAAGTAACGAACTCCTGCCAATATTCAAAGCCGGACAAGAACTTTACCAACTCGTACCACAAGAGAGTGTAGCCAAAGTTCGCACCACCTGGCAAGGCATCCAATTAACCAACATCGTCTACCGCCAAGACTACGAAGACGGAGACTTAAGACTTTGGGGTAGCTTCGACGGCAAAAGCCTCATGGAAAAACTGGGGATAGACGAACCAGAATTTCTCAAAAACATCAAAATCCAGTTCGAGATTGACCAGACATTACAGTTTAGCGTCCTACTTTGTCAAGGCAACCCCCACTATTTAATAGATGTCCCTGGTATCGACGTGCGATCAGCAATATCCACAGCCTTAGACACCTTAGAAACACCAACAATATTTACAGATGGTAACTTAACCTGGAACATCGCAGTTGAGCGTCCCCAAAAAGATCTCAACGATGGTGACATAGCCATCAACGTCATCGAATCAGCCACAGTTCACCAACCGGGTGCTTATCACCTAGTATTTGAAGTAGGAAGCGATCGCAAACTCCTGCAAGACTTCCACTACCTCCAAGATGGACAAACCCAACCAGCAACCGGCTTAATCAGTAACCCCCTCCCCCCCTTCCCCCAAACCGGGCAGCACACCTTCTACGTTTACCAAACAGACACCGCAACCAACACCAAAAAATGGATACGAATAGGCGCACTTAGCAAACCAGACATCACCACAGACTACCCCTGCCAATACCGCGTCTCCCTAGACGACAAAGGCATCCTTCGGATGCACGCCGGTGAAGTCCCCTACTGGACATCAAAAAATCCCGAAAGCCTCAAACAACCAGGATGCGTCTTCCAAACCCAACTAGAACTACAACCCAACGAAGTCGATAAAGAACGCGATCCCTTTTGCGGCATCCATTAAAACCTCCCACCACTCACAAACTTACCTCACGCAAAAGCTTTAAAAACCTCTGCGTCTCTGCGCCTCTGCGTGAGATAAAAACCCAACATCCATGCAGCATTTACATCAACTATTACAAACACAAAACTCACAACTAGCCCAACTGCTAAGATTTACCCTACACGGACTACAAGCCACCCTAAACCAAGCCCGCCTAGAAAACCCACAAGATCCAGCAGCCCAAACATGCGACGAACTCCTGCAAGAACTCCATCACCTACTACAACCAGCCCAACCACAAGAAGATCCCACCAATGACTTAAAACTCACCCACCTTCAGCAAGCCTTCAACTCCGATCCAGAACTGACACTTTACCTAGAAAATTCCCAACTGCAAAGCCAAACCGACGCCGACTTATGGAACGAAATCCAGAGAAAACTGCTGAGAGTTCCAGAAGACTTAGCTACATCATGGCGACAACGCGCCTTAGATTTAGCCCAACAAGCTGGTGCAATAGAAGATAACATCAATCTTGATCAACTGCCTTTTAACAGAGATGAAATTATTTACCCTGGACTTAGCGGTACAGTACAAGCCCAAGGTTTATGCTTATCTCAACCAGCACTTTTAAATATTAATTTATCAGAAGATTTAGATTTAATTACTAGCTTTTTACCTTTATATATCACCTTTATTGATATCGAACCCGACTTACATCACGCGCTCAAAAGCGTATTTAACTTTGATATCATTTCCTTACATTCTAAACCAGAACAGCGGACTCAATACATCGAGGCATTAAGCGATCGCATCCAACGCACCCAAAAAGCCGAACAAAATCCCGATCCATTATTAACTTTACACGCTTGGATTGACATAGACGAAGCCATACATTCCCTAGTTTTCATCCCACCAGTAGAACGTTATTCTTGGTGGGGAAAATTGCAGCAAGAATCAAGACGTATCCTCAAAAAAATTGCCGACAGGGCGAATAACGCAGGTAACGAAGTGCGAATTCGTCAACTATCTGGACTGTATGCTGATATTTGCGCCCTATCTAAAGACGACTTGCAACTAGATTGTGGCGGTGTTCCTGGAGAAGTGCTGACATGTTTGCGAGTTTATGCGCGAATTAATCAACAAGAATATCCAGGGCGAGTCATATTTCGTTCATTACGTTAGATTACTAGTATTAACAAGTCAAAAAAACTGAGGCTGCCAAAGTCTGATAGCCCCACAGTTTTGTAATTGAACAAAAGTTTTGATTTACAAACAATCAACCCACTAGCGCCAATCTGTTATCTTTGACAAGCGTCAGGATTTCTTCGTAACTATCGAAAATTTCAAACACTGAATCAAGTTGAGTAAGTTCCAAAATTAACTTTACACGAGCTTGTACATTGCAAAGAACCAAGCGACAACCACTCTGGCGTGCAGCTTTTAGCCCTTTAACTAAGGGAACTAACCCAGAACTATCCATGAAATCTACTGCTGCTAGGTCAATTACCCAGAGTTGATGAGTCTGGGGTACTACTTCAGCCATCTGTTCGCCTAAGACCATACCGCCTTGTAAGTCTATACTTCCTTGAGGTTTGAACAAAATTACTTGAAGCTCTTGAAATTCTTGTGTGAGAGTCATGAATTTAACTGGGTAGTTGAAAGATTTACAAAAACTGAAAAGTGACATCGATACTGCTTTTCCTGACAACAGCAAAGAACTGCTTTACCCAGATATTTGGGGACTTACAGCAATGCAATTGAGGTGTTTTATTTCAGTATTCATGTCGTATAATTTGTGATAACTCTCTCAATATAGGCATAAGCGCCTATGAATTTCAGTAGCAACCGTATCTTTTACAGTATTTTTATAATTCCTCTAGATATTTATAAATTTTTTATAAAAATTGTATTGCTTTTTCTCTATAACTATGTATCTGTGGTACAGAATTCTCAAAATTCAATAGCCTACATTTAAATACCATATAGTTACCATAGACTCTAAACTAGATAAAATCATGAATTCCCTCCGGTGGCTTAATTGACACCTCACTCAATAATGAGCAAGAATGTAGTAAAAGTAAAAATTTGTAAAGACGGTGGTGCGGAATGTCTTTAGAGCTGATTTCACTAGAAAACATTCAGGAAGTTGCTCATACATACGGCTACTGGGCAATTTTTTTCGGAATTTTGCTAGAAAATTTAGGCATTCCCCTTCCTGGTGAAACCGTTACCTTAGTAGGTGGGTTTTTGGCTGGCAATAATGAGCTAAATTTCTGGCTGGTTCTGAGCAACGCTGTTATGGGTGCTGTGATTGGTGCTACTTGCGGTTATTGGATTGGTAGAACTGGTGGTTGGCCTTTCTTAGTACGAGTTGGCAAGATATTTAGAGTTTCGGAAGTGCGGCTAGTGAGTATTAAAGAACAATTTAGTCAAAATGATGCAAAGGCTGTATTTTTCGGTCGTTTCTTTGCTCTGTTGCGAGTTTTTGCCGCACCATTGGCTGGTATAGCTGAAATGCCTTTCGGTAAATTCTTTTTATACAACTTGTTAGGGGCGATCGCCTGGGGTAGTCAGATGGTGACTTTAGCTTTCTTTGCAGGCAAAGTTGTCCCCTTAGAGCAATTGGTAGCTTGGATGAGTCAATTTGCAATTGTGGCGTTGCTAATTTTAGCAGCTTTGATTGCTATACCCCTGTGGTTAGAGTCTCGCCAAGTTAAGAGTGCTACGGAAGAGTGAGAAGAGGGGGATGGGGGAATCTTTTGTGGGTAGGATTTTGAGATTTCGCGTTTTGATCGACGCGGGGACGCGGGGATGGGGAGACGCAAAGAAAGATTCTAGAACAAAAAAATGGGTTTTTCAGGCTGAATATTAAAAACCTACCTTTGAAAGGATGGGGGAGTAGGGGAAAAAATAATCAATCCCCCCCAGTCCCCAGTCCCCAGTCCCCAATCCCCAATCCCCAGTCCCCAGTCCCCAGTCCCCAGTCCCCAGTCCCCAGTCCCCAATCCCTAACCCCTAGTTTGTTGCGACCAAATGCGAGTTGGTAGCCCCCAAACGTAGATGAAGCCTTCGGCGGCTTTGTGGTCAAATTGGTCTTCAGCACCGTAGGTTGCTAAATCGGTGCTGTAAAGGGAATTATTGCTCCAACGCCCGACCACATTGGCGTTGCCTTTGAAAAATTTTAGTCGCACAATTCCAGATACACGTTCTTGTGTTTTTTGAATAAAGGCATCAAGTGCAACTTTGAGTGGACTGTACCATAAACCGTTATAAACTATTTGGCTGTAAGTTTCTTCAATGCCACGCTTGTAATGGGTGACATCTGCTGTCAGGGTTAAGCTTTCTAAATCTCTGTGGGCTTGGATTAACACCAACATGGCTGGTGATTCGTAGATTTCCCGCGATTTGATGCCTACTAGACGGTTCTCTATCATGTCAATCCGCCCGATGCCGTGATTTCCTGCCAATTGATTAAGTTGCTCAATTAGCTCAACTGGTTTTTTATCAATACCGTTAAGAGTTGTAGGAATACCTTGGTGAAAGCCAATTTCGATGTATTCTGGCTCATCTGGAGTGTTAGCGATCGCTTTGGTCATTTCATAAATTTCTTCTGGTGGTTCTGCTGCTGGATCTTCCAATACACCAGCTTCGATGCTACGACCAAGTAAATTTTTGTCAATGCTGTAGGGAGAAGATTTTTTCACCGGCGCAGGAATACCAAACTGTTCACCATAGGCGATAGTTTTTTCACGGCTCATCCCCCATTCCCTGGCTGGTGCGAGTATCATCAAATGGGGATTCAAGGCTGCACAGGAGACATCAAAGCGAACCTGATCATTTCCTTTGCCAGTACAACCATGAGCGATCGCATCAGCACCATATTTTTGGGCTGTTTCTACTAATATTTTGGCAATTAATGGACGAGCAAGGGCAGTTCCCAGAGGATAGCGATTTTCGTATAGGGTGTTGGCTTGAATCGCTCTAAAGGCGTAATCTTGAACAAAACTGTCTTTGACGTCCGCCACTAGGGACTCACTTGCACCTGATTTTAGAGCTTTTTCTCGAACTAGCTCTAGTTCATCTCCTTGACCTAAATCTGCTGCTAAGGTAATTACTTCTTCTACACCCCACTCATGCTTGAGGTAAGGTATGCAAACTGAGGTATCCACTCCTCCAGAATATGCCAGGACAACCTTTTTGGCGCGACCCATTAGTTTCTCCAGTTAGGAAAACAAAGAATGAGTCATTATTATATCTAACTAACACATGTATTTTTTCTGAAAAGGGGAGTGGGGAGTAGGGTAAGAAACTTTTTTATATTTAGTTGTAGAATCCCAGTATCCGCGATTGTTGGAAAATTGCTTCAGCTTTCTCAGTTAAGTTGGGGATGAATATATTCTGGTTTTAGTCACAAAGCGATCGCTTTAATCTTAAATTTTTTGATGCTGCTTTGAACATGCCAGTATACTGATACTTTCAAATTTCTAATCTCTATAAGAATTCAGGAGTCTATTAGAACTCCTATTTGATTTCTGAAACACTCCCTACTCCCCGTAGCCTGAGCATTACCCGTAGGCTTCGACTTCGCTCAGCCTACGCAAATAATTTCATCAATCAAGTCAGATTCCTATAGTTGTTCATACAGAATTTATATATTGCTGACAAACGTAAAGATTAAGTGAAAATAACCTTATTTTTGAGATTTCTTAACCTTCATACAACGGTGAAAAGTTTATCTAAGTGAAATTACAGAATTAGTGATTTTTCAGGTTTGGAGTATTTTCTAATGAAATTAGCGAAAAACTTTGGCATTTCTGCTGCTGTTGCCATTTCTGTTACTGCTGTTGGTATTAATCCTACACAAGCTGCTTTGATTGATTACAACTTCACTGTTGATGCAACATCAGGCGACAATCCTGGTAAATATTTCGGTTCTTTTCGCTATGATGACTCAATCCTAACTGGTGTAGGCGAAGAGACAGTAGGAGTTGGCAATGGATTAACAGTTTTATTTGATTACTTGGGTATTAAATACACAGAAGTAAGCGATTTTAATTATGTTGATGGCTTATCTCCGATAGTTGGCTTTAAAGATGGCAAACTTTTGGGGCTAAGTTACTTGGTTGAAGATCAGTTTTTTATCGGCGGTGCGCCAGAACCTTCAGATATTGGAGGCAGCAATTTTTATAGCATCTTGAGTGCTGATTTATTAAACACAACCAAAGTAGGTACAGTCAGCTATGCTAAGGTACCAGAACCAATGACTGTTAGTGGTACTGCGATCGCTGCTGCTATGGGATTGTGGTTGAAGCGTAAGAAAAAAGCAACCAAAGTGGCAGATTAGAAGTAATTTTCCTGACTTTTGCTAGAGATTGCTTGCTTTGTGAGACAAAATACAGTACATTTGTACTGACAAGAGAAATCCTGATTGAATCACTCCCCACCTTATCAGTGGGGTTTTTGTATTAAGGCATATTATACGTGTAGAGACGTCGCATTGCAACGCCTCTACTAAGTACCAACGTCTCTAGGCAATAAACTTAGGTAAAACTGCCAGTGGACTTTTTAGGTTGAATACCAATGACAGATGGACGGGGGACACCTGTCGGATTACCCTTACCACCATCAGCGATGGGAATGTTACTTGGCCAGCTACTGCCGCGAGGCACGTTGCGAGTTTGATTGAATAACGTACCATCCAAGTTGAGTATTTCAATGTCGCGATTCAAAACTGTACCATCGTTGATGGGAGAATCTTCACCAGGATGCTGTACTGAGATAATTAATGTATCTCCTACAAAAGTTGGCCCAGTCATCTCGCAACGCACTGGCCCTTGAGCAAAAGGTACTAACTTACCCGCATCATCACCACTAGTCGGGATATAGAACAGCCAGTTATTACCAAAAACGCCAGTGAAATCAGATACATTACCAGATTTTGTGTGATCAATGGTGTTTTGAGTAGGCGTTGCACCCAAACTAAAACCGTTGTGGGTGCTAGTAGACATATCAGTCACACCCCAGACATTTGCTTTGTTGTCGAACACCAGGTTATCTACATTCGCAAAACCAGCACCATCATCTGATCCTGCTTCCCCACCTTGAGCAAATCTTTGCCAACGGAAGGTTGAACCTGTACCATCAGCACTATCTTCAATAATCTTGTACAGTCCGCCTGATTGCTGGGTTGCATCGACATCTGTACTCAGCTTGGCAACTTGGAAAATACGCGAATCTGGATATCCGTCGCTACCTGGCGCACCATCAGTATAAGCAATGAATACTTCTTTGGTGGTTGGATGTACTTCCAAATCTTCTGGACGTGCAGTGGGAGTTCCGCCTGCCAAGTTTGCTGCTAAAAAAGCATCAGCAAGGACAGCACCTTGGGAAGGATAGAAGTTAGATAGCTTCTTGTTTCTATAATCAGGCAGTGCTGTGGCTTCATTGGTGCGAGTGCATTTAAAAGACCCACCATCTTTAGTTTCACCTGCAACACCGTTACGTCTTGGCAGTGGCAAAAGACCATCTCTTTGCGCTGAACCCAAAGCAGCAAATTCTACAGAAGAAATCACCGATGGGGAAATAGGATCAGTGGGAGTATTTAAAAGTAACGGTATCCATCGACCCGTGCCATCTGGATTGTAACGGGCAACATACAAAGTACCACTTTCCCATAAGCTAATATTCTCTTTGCTTGTAGGCGAGGAAATAGTACCTGTACTGATAAATTTCCAGGTGTGTCCCCCACGTCTGTCATCACCCATGTAAGCTATTAATGGTTTGCCAGCTTCGGCGCGCAGGGTAACGTTTTCGTGGCGGAAACGACCTAACCAAGTATGTTTGCGTGGACGGAAATTAGGATTAATAGGGTCAATTTCGACAATCCAGCCGTATTTTTCACCGACTAAACCAAAAGTTTTGCCAAGACTGCCATCAGGATACTCTACCTGAGTACCATCAGGTTTGACTGCTTCGCTGACACTACCTTGGAAGTTTTCTTCACCAGATAAGATTGTTCCCCAAGGAGTTGTACCGCCTGAACAGTTGTAAGCAGTACCAATGATTTTGTTACCTAATCCATCAGAACTAATGTTAAACACTTGAGTTGCAGATGGGCCAGTACCAATCAAATAGTTCTGATCTCCTTGTTGATAACTGCGACTTCCCCAAGCAGTGATACCTTTATAGTCGTCTTTGCGTTGACTATTAATTCCTAACCCAGAAAGACCGTGAAGGCGGCGGTTTCTGGAATCGCCACTAACGACAGCAAAACGCTTTTTGTCATTACGGCGAGAAATACGGACAATCGATCCACCTTGGTTATATAAAAATTCCCCTTGAACTTCAATCGTTTTTGTTGAGGGTAATGCCCAACCAATAACTGATTCAAAGCTGGTGGCTAACCCTTCGACACTAGCAGGATCTTCTGCTGCTAGAACAGAAAAAGGAAAACTCACGTATTCGTGATTTACCCATAAATAACCAGTATCATTAGTTCTACCAATGGGAACAAAACCTGTGTAATCGCAGTTGTAACCAAAATAATCGTCTTTGTTAGGGAATACGCGATCGCCCCAACTCACAATTACGTAACGTTCGTATTCCGGTGGTACTACAACATCATCAATTACTGTGTAGGTAGCTAGCTTAACATCTTTTGACGCATTACGTACTTTTCCCTTACCAATTCCTGTAGGTAGGTAACTTTTCTGATATCGATAGATTTTCAAGGGATGAGGTAGGCGCACTGGTGTAAAACTCAGTGGAGTTTTTTTTGTTTTGGCAAAAACAACTCCATCTAAAACCGCGTCTCCCAACACAGCAGCGCCAGCACTACCAGCAAAAAATACTAAAATTTGTCTCCGGCTCAAATTAGACATTTAACTTCCTCTGTTGTTGTGTTGTGACAGCCAAAATTTTATAGAAGAGCAACTCTACTTATTGACAGAAAAAGCCATATGCTATTAACTGAAATTCCACATATTTCACACGGCAAATAACCTTATAAAAAATATGTGGCTCAAGCTAATATGTGCTTTTTTTTGCATGAAAATACCAAGTACATCTAAGAATTTAAAGAATAAAAATTAAAATTAGGTTATATGTCGATTAACCGAAATTTATTAAAAATTATTTTTTTATAAAAGTGATGTTCAGGAAAATAAAGCTATTATTAATCCGCTTTGATTTTTGAGATTACTTGTGTAGGTAAGGAGTAGGGAGTGGGGAGTAGGGAACAGCCTTTTCTATTGGGACTGAATTTTTTGAGAAATCAAATAGAAGTTCTATGCGATCTCAGCAACATACTAGGCAAATTGTATTTACTAAGGTTGCTTTTTTGATCAGCAGAGTGAGGTCAAAAAATAGGGGTGTAGGGAACTTTGGCATTATCCTCTAAACCCCTATCCCTCTAGTTGCAGTTAGGAACTGTGTTAGCACCTCCGTTGTCCTATCCTGGAGATGGATAGTACTGCGTGGGTGAGACTGTGTTTTTTAGTGTTGTGATCCCGACTTACAATCGCCAACCAATTTTAGAAAAGTGCCTGCGGGCCTTAGAGATGCAGGAATTGAGTCATGTAGAGACGCTACAAGCAACGTCTGTAGATGGCTATGAAATTGTTTTAGTGGATGATGGTTCTACCGATGGCACATTGGAGTGGTTAGAAGCACATAAAGACGAGTTTTCCCATGTGCGATGGTTTCAGCAAGACCATGCTGGGCCGGCAATGGCTCGAAATTTGGGGGTAGAACAGGCGCAGGGAGATGTAATTATCTTTATTGATAGCGATTTGGTGGTGCTGAAAAATTTCTTGCAAGCTCATGCCGATGCACTAGTGCAGGGAAAAGCAAAATTGGCAAGCGATCGCTTTTTCACTTATGGTGCTGTAATTAATACTTGTAACTTCGACAACCCTACCGCCGAACCCTATAAAATCACAGATTTTTCCGCAGCATTTTTTGCTACAGGAAATGTCGCTATTCCCAAATATTGGCTACAAAAAGCTGGGCTTTTTGACAGTAGTTTTCAACTTTATGGCTGGGAAGATTTAGAACTAGGTGTGAGGTTGAAACAACTAGGTTTAAAACTAATCAAATGTCCCGCTGCTGTTGGCTATCACTGGCATCCACCATTTAATTTAGAACAAATCCCCCGTCTAATTGACAAAGAGATTCAACGTGGGCGCATGGGAGTTTTGTTTTATCAAAAGCACCCTACATGGGAAGTGCGAATGATGATTCAAATGACTTGGTTACACCGCTTGCTTTGGGGCATCCTCTCGCTTAATGGCATCTTAAATGAGCGAACAATGGCTCCTTTTTTGCAATGGCTAATTAATCTGGGTAAACCTCAATTGGCTTTAGAAATTGCCAGAATTTTTCTCAACTGGTATAACGTCAAGGGTGTCTATGAGGCTTATGGGGAGGGAGTGGGGAGTGGGGAGTAGGGAGTCTCTTATGGGTGGGTTTTTTAGATTTCGCGTTTTGGTTGACGCGGGGACGCGGGGACGGGGAGACGCGGGGACGCGGAGAAAGATTTCGGAACGGAAAAATAGGCTTTTTCAGACTGAATATGAAAAACCTACCCTTGAAAGGAGTAGGGAGTGGGATGTGGTTAGACTTCGCTCACCACTCGGTAGGTAAGGGGGCAGAGGAGCAGGGGGCAGGGAGCAGAGGAGAAATAACTGGCTCACTGACCGGGAAGGCAGGGGGCAGTGGAGAAATAACAAACACTCATTCCCAATCCCCAATCCCCAATCCCCAATCCCCAATCCCCAATCCCCAATCCCCAATCCCCAGTCCCCAATCCCCAGTCCCCAATCCCCAGCCATTCCCAAATGTGTTACCCTAGTATGGTTAACTAATCTCGCACATTCAGAAATTCGGGTGTTTCCTGGTTAGGAAATACGTCTGAATGGAGGTTTAACCCGAATAGGAGTTCAAAAATATGCCAGTTGTTTCATTGGCTCAAATGATGGAGTCGGGAGTTCACTTTGGGCATCAGACCCGACGTTGGAATCCGAAAATGTCTCCATACATTTATACTTCCCGTAATGGAGTACACATCATTGACTTGGTGCAAACAGCCCAGTTGATGGAAGATGCGTATAATTACATGCGATCGCACGCTGAACAGGGCAAGAAGTTTCTGTTCGTTGGTACAAAGCGACAAGCAGCAGGAATCATCGCCCAAGAAGCTAGCCGCTGCGGTTCACATTATATTAATCAGCGCTGGTTGGGTGGCATGTTGACCAACTGGGCAACTATCAAAACCAGAGTAGACCGCCTCAAAGATTTGGAACGTCGTGAAGAAAGCGGCGCACTGGATTTATTACCAAAAAAAGAAGCCTCGATGCTGCGTCGAGAAATGGCTAAGCTGCAAAAATATCTGGGCGGCATTAAAACAATGCGGAAAGTTCCCGATATTGTGGTGATTGTAGACCAACGCCGAGAATATAACGCGGTTCAAGAATGCCAAAAGCTGGGAATTCCAATTGTTTCTATGTTGGATACAAACTGTGACCCAGATGTAGTGGATATTCCTATCCCAGCAAATGATGACGCTATTAGATCAATTAAGCTGATAGTCGGAAAATTGGCAGATGCAATCTACGAAGGTCGTCATGGTCAACTAGATGCAGAAGACGATTACGAAGATTACGAAGGTGCAGAGGAAGAATACGATTACGATGAAAGCGAGTACACCGACTCGTTGATTCCCGACGACGAAGACGAAGAAGAATAATGAAAAGTTGTGAGTTGTGAGTGAAACTTTTACTCGTGACTCACCACTGATTAAGATAGAAATACTCACACTTGGGCAATTCTGAGTCTGATTTGTGGTTAGAAGTAGCGAGCTTTGACTAAAGAACTTTCTTAAAATCAAAACTCAGCACTCAACACTTAAAACGTGGCTCAACGCTCCGCTACCGTTAACAGCACTGATTAACTAATATATTTGTGAGCGATTACAACTCAAGGTCAAGTTAGGAATTAAGGCAACATGGCGGAAATATCTGCAAAACTCGTCCAAGAGCTACGCCAAAAAACTGGTGCTGGCATGATGGACTGCAAAAAGGCGCTAAAAGAAACTGATGGCGACATAGACGAAGCCATAGACTGGCTACGAAAAAAGGGTATCGCTTCGGCAGGTAAAAAAAGCGATCGCATTGCGGCAGAAGGTTTAGTAGATACCTACATTCAACCCGGTGGCAAGGTAGGTGTATTGATAGAAGTTAACTGCCAAACCGATTTTGTTGCCCGTAATGAAGGCTTTAAAGCTTTGGTTAAGAATCTAGCCAAGCAAGCCACAACTGCTGATAGCGTTGAGTCTTTGTTGGCTCAACCCTATATCGAAGATGAAAACGTGACTGTGGAAGAATTCATCAAGCAAACAATAGCTCAGTTGGGTGAAAACATCCAGGTACGTCGCTTCACCAAGTTTGCGATCCTAGAAAGTTCTCAAGGTATAGTAGACAGCTACATCCACACTGGTGGTAGAGTGGGTGTGCTAGTTGAGTTGAAATCTCAGACTGAAACTGCTGCTGGTAAAGAAGAATTCCAAGCCTTGGCGCGGAATGCTGCTATGCAAGTTGCAGCCTGCCCAAACGTTGAATATGTCAGTGTAGACCAAATCCCTGCTGAAGTCGCCCAAAAAGAAAAGGATGTGGAAATGGGGCGCGATGATTTGGCGAACAAACCCCAGAACATTAAAGAAAAAATTGTTCAGGGACGGATTGAAAAACGCTTGAAAGAATTGACTTTGCTAGATCAGCCTTACATTCGCGATCAGAGTATTTCCGTGGAAGACTTGGTGAAGCAAGTGAAGGCTCAAGTAGGCGAAGAAATCGAAGTCGTTCAGTTTGTCCGCTTTGTGTTGGGCGAAGGCATTGAAAAGCAAGAAAGCAACTTTGCTGAGGAAGTTGCTGCACAAATGGGTGGTAAGTGATTTAGTCATTGGTCAAATCACAAAGGACAAATGACTGTTTCTACAACAGGTCGGTTTATTTTAACTGGCCTGTATTTTTTGGTACTGATTGAACTAGAGGTAATGATTATTTGCCTAAAATATTAGAACCTCTGGATGATTATTTCTCAAAAAATTCGTACATTTGTACCATGATCAAGTACAGATGGGCAAGAGCGAAAAGATATGGCAAGAGCGATAGAGCGAATTGAGCGGGATATTGCAGTGTTGCGAGAAGCGATTTGTGCGATCGCCGCAGAACTAGAAAGCGCCTATGCCAGCTATCTCAGCACTTTAGGGCAAGCTGTACGTAGACAGCTAATTCTGGCAAGCTACCATCTTTGTACCCAAGGATATCCGGAAGAATTTCTGAGTTTATCGTTAAATCAGCGGCAACAATTGCAACAAGCCATCCGGAAGTTGGGTCAACAGGCTGCTGAGAAATTACTCAGTTGTGTTGGGAGTGAGGGGGATGAGGGAGATGAGGGAGATGAGGGGGATGAGGGGGATGAGGGAGTAATATCTTCTCTATCTACTGTTAGCCTTGATTTTTCTGACCCTATAGAACTGGCTAAATGGCAGCAAAATTTAGAAGAAGCTACGCAGGAGATACTGAAAAATCTCTCGCATAATGCTAATCTTTTATTACAAAAAGCTGGTATGTTACCCAAAAAATTACCGGAGCCAATCTTAGCAGCAGTAGCAGATGCATCGGAAGCATCTGCTGAAGTCATGCCAGGGCCACCCAACTTATTAAACCTAGTAATTGAACTGGAAAATGAACAGCAGCCAGAAGACTCTGGTCTTACGCAGATAATGGCTATTAACCTGCGGCTAGGAGAAATTGAATTTGCTGATGCAGCACTCTCATCTGAGCGCAAGCAAATCCGCAATATCTTAGTTCAGTTAAACAAGTTAGGACGGGAGTATCAACAAAAGCAGCGAGAGCATTCAGTTGCTGAAGCTGAAGCCGCATGGCGTGCTAGTTGGTTTGAAGATTAATCATTTGTCCTTTGTCCAAAGTCAAATGACCAATGACCAATGACCAATGACTAATGACTAATGACTAATAGCCAATGACTAATGACAAACCAGATTGGATACGCTTGCAGAAAGCTTTGGCAGTAGAAGCCGAACATGGTTTTACTGACTTGCTGGGCAAACAATATCGCTTTAGTGAATTTCTGAGCCTAACTTTTGGCAAGTTTCCCATGGGTTTGTCTGGACGTGAGCGTCGCCGGTGGCATGAATTAGCCGCTCAATTTAATAGCTATCCAAGTTTGGGGTTGGAACAAAGACAACACTTGGTAGCAGAGACTCGCAGGTATCTTTATCAACTACAACAAGAGGAACAAGAGCAGGAAAGAAGCACTTCGGCTCCGCTCAGTGACCAGCAGGGGGGAATTTATCAATCCAAAATCCAGAATCCCAAAACTCCAATTATCGCTGAGGTGAGTCGGAGGTTGGCCCCGAAGATTGACCAGAAACTCAGCGATTTACCAGAAATAGGCATTCGTAAAGCTGAGAAGTTGGCATCTCTGGGTTTATACACAGTGCGTGATTTACTTTTCTACTATCCACGTGACCATATTGACTATGCTCGTCAGGTCAATGTCCGCGAGTTGCAGGCGGGTGATACGGTGACAATTGTGGCTACGGTCAAGCGTTGCAATTGCTTCACTAGTCCAAAAAATAAGAAATTATCAATTTTAGAGTTGTTACTGAAAGATAACACAGGTCAAATTAAAGTTAATCGGTTCTCTGCTGG
Organism: Desmonostoc vinosum; assembly: GCF_059505385.1. Taxonomy (NCBI): domain Bacteria; kingdom Bacillati; phylum Cyanobacteriota; class Cyanophyceae; order Nostocales; family Nostocaceae; genus Desmonostoc; species Desmonostoc vinosum. The sequence continues at coordinate 26,527 of NZ_JCACKM010000328.1, read as the reverse complement.
TACGCGCTTTACTAGTCGTGCTTGGCAGGAAGGTTTAAAACGCCGTTACCCAGTGGGTAGTATTGTCGCGGCATGTGGGTTGGTGAAGGAAAGTAAATATGGCTTGACTCTGGATAATCCAGAATTGGAAGTTTTGGCGCATCCAGGAGATACTATTGAGTCGTTAAATATTGGGCGAGTGGTACCAATTTATGCCCTCACCGAGGGAGTGGTAGCGAATATGGTGCGACAGGCGGTAATTGCTGCTTTGCCAGCAGCAACTCAGCTGAAAGACCCACTACCAAATGGTTTGCGGCAAAAGTATGGTTTGATGGAATTGAAAGATGCGATCGCAAATATCCATTTCCCCAGCGACAGTACTATCTTGTCAGCGGCGCGTCGTCGCCTAGTATTTGATGAATTTTTCTACCTCCAACTTGGTTTACTACAACGTCAGCAACAAGCAAAGGCGATCCAAACCAGCGCTATTCTCGCTCCCCAAGGTGAGTTAATTGCCAAATTTCATGAGATCCTACCTTTTCAACTCACTGGCGCACAGCAAAGGGTACTCAATGATATTCTCAGCGACTTACAAAAACCTGCACCAATGAATCGTTTAGTTCAAGGTGATGTGGGTTCTGGGAAAACTGTTGTTGCTGTAATTGCGATCCTCGCGGCAATTCAATCTGGCTACCAAGCAGCACTGATGGCTCCTACAGAAGTGCTGGCAGAACAGCATTACCGGAAATTAGTTAGCTGGTTTAACTTATTGTATCTACCTGTAGAATTACTTACAGGTTCTACCAAAACTGTTAAACGGCGACAAATTCACGCCCAGCTAGAAACTGGTGAATTACCTTTGTTGGTGGGAACTCATGCCTTAATTCAAGACCCTGTGAACTTTCAGCGCTTGGGGTTGGTGGTAATTGATGAACAGCACCGCTTTGGAGTACAACAGCGAGCGCGTTTGCAGCAAAAAGGCGAGCAACCCCATGTGTTAACGATGACAGCCACTCCTATTCCCCGAACGCTGGCACTGACGATACATGGGGATTTAGATGTGAGCCAAATTGATGAGTTACCACCAGGACGCCAAAAGATTCAAACTACAGTCCTATCAGGTCAGCAACGCACCCATGCTTACGATCTCATTCGCCGGGAAGTTGCCCAAGGCAGACAAGTTTATGTAGTTTTACCACTGGTAGAAGAGTCAGAAAAATTGGATGTGCGATCGGCAGTCGAGGAGCATCAAAAGCTACAAGAAAGCGTCTTTCCTGATTTTCAAGTAGGACTGTTGCATGGTCGCATGAGTTCCGCTGATAAAGATGAGGCAATTACCAAATTTCGCGATAATCAAACGCAAATTTTAGTGTCAACCACTGTTGTTGAAGTAGGCGTTGATGTGCCAAATGCCACGGTTATGCTCATTGAAAATGCAGAACGATTTGGTTTATCGCAACTACACCAATTACGAGGACGTGTCGGTCGTGGTGCAGCCCAGTCCTACTGTTTGTTAATGAGTAGTTCGAGAAGTCCTGATGCTCAACAAAGGCTCAAGGTATTGGAACAGTCCCAAGACGGCTTTTTCATCTCGGAAATGGATATGCGTTTTCGCGGCCCTGGGGAAGTGTTGGGAACTCGACAGTCTGGTGTGCCAGATTTTACATTGGCTAGTTTAGTAGAAGATGAGGAAGTATTGCTTTTAGCACGACAAGCAGCAGAAAAGGTAATAGAGATGGATGCAACTCTAGAGCGTTGGCATTTGATGAAAGAAGAGTTGAAATATAAGTATGAGCGGTTGATGGGTGGAGCAATTTTGACTTAAGCGCAGCCGCAACACCCGCTACTAACTCTTTCCCCCACTCCCTATTTTCGTAAAAGCTTGCAATTGCTAAAAACTGATGCTACGATTGTGAATCGTGAGACAAATGGGTCGGTGTCCGAGTGGTTAATGGAGGCGGACTGTAAATCCGCTGGCTTTGCCTACGCTAGTTCGAATCTAGCCCGGCCCACCACTTCTAGAGTTATGCGTTATAATAGCTGCGTAACTTAATTTTTGCCCGTGTGGCTCAGTGGTAGAGCACACCCTTGGTAAGGGTGAGGTCACGAGTTCAATCCTCGTCACGGGCTTTTTAGTAGAAAATCTGTCTAAGCTTATGATGCGATCCCCTTTTCTAGGCAGCAAGCAGTGAGTGATCGCATCGTAGAATTAGCCAAAGCAAACCATGCAAGATTAATAACATGAGTGAGTCTCTGGTCATTTAGTTCATTTATGACGCGATCGCAACTATAATTGCGATCGCGTCACTAACTCTTCAAGATTTACGCCAAGAAACCATGTTTCTAGAGAACAAATCACTGAAACGATGGGTTTTCGCAAACAAAATCAGTTTGTGCAGACGTGCGCTAGATTGTGGAGTTGCTATTTGTAATATCTGATCTAGCAACCAAGGAGCAAAGCGTTGGCACCAAACAGCCAGATAACTCTGCCATCCCACTAAAATTTCTGGTGCATTCTTTTGCAGTCCAATGACGAATGTTTTAGCTACTTGCTGGGGAGTCATGGGGATCACCCAGCGAAATAATTGTAAGTCACTCACCATGTCTGTGTCTGTCAAAGAAGGTAGTAAGGCTATCACTTGGATATTGTGTTCAGCTAGTTCTCGACGCAAGGCTTGAGTAAACCCTAAAATGGCAAACTTAGTAGCTGAGTAAGTCGCCATCGTAGGAGCAGCTACTTTCCCCATCAAACTCGATACATTGACAATTGTCCCTTGCTTTTGGCTTGCCATGCGTCGAGCTACCAAACTGGTGAGATTGTACATTCCCAACAAATTTACAGACAGTTCTTCTTGAACTTGGGGGAGTTTTGATTGCAGAAACGAGCTTTGATATGCCACGCCTGCACAGTTAATCAGTAGATGAATCGGGCCGTAATTGCGCCAAAGTTGAGCAACAGCAACATTCACCTCGATAGGCCGAGTTAAATCTACTGCAACGATCGCAGTTTCTACACCCATCGCCTCGATTTGGTTAGCTACCTCAACTAACTTTTGGCGATCGCGTGCTACTAAAATTAACCGTTGCATACCTTGTTGCGCTAACTCTAACGCGATCGCTCGTCCAATGCCACGCGAAGCCCCAGTAACTAGAGCAACTTTGCCTTGAATATTCATGGATTTCAACCTCCAAAATCTAGGTCTTACCTCTGGTTATTGCCAGCAGTCACAATCACTTCTATTTACTTGCCGACACCAAGCAAGACAATATTGAAATTAGAACTGAACAAAGCTTGTAACAACGAAATATTTCTGTGTTAGTCTGCAATACCTCACCATTGCTTAGAGAAAGCAGAAATATGTCGCCCTTGTCTCGAAAATTAATTAGCTGAATGGATATAGCTCATAGATTGCCCTTCTTATAGATCTGAGCGTTCACCAGCACTGTTCTACAATACACACGTTAACAATTAAATCAAGCTTTTGCAATCTTTTTTAATATATTTTTTTAATACTTGCTAACGACCAGTATATATATAGGGAATATTTTTGAGCATAAGTTTTTATGAATACTGGTTGATAAATATCGCTATTTCCTGACAATTACTTTAAGAATTCTCTGTAGCTCAAGGATTGATATATCAAGGTCATACTTACGACATACAAAAGACATATTTTATGAAAAACATTGCAAGATAGAATTATCTCAGCAAATTTATATATGGGAGTCGGCTTTGATTTTTGAACGGACTTATGTAGTTAGGGAGTAGGGAAGAAGCCTTTTCGAGATGTGCTGATTTTTGAACCATTCGCGCCAGTCCCTACCCTCAACGTTTCGGAGGGCGGGTAAGGATAGCGCACAGGGACAGGCGATCGCATCTTTGCTCAAAAGATGCAAGCTTAGCTCATCAACATAATTTTATTTACATTATATTTTCAGCTAGTTATATACAGAAATAACTTTGATCAAGGTATTTGCAAAAATCTTCTTCAATTACTATTTCAATATTTGATTCAACTGCTCTGCATTCAATGACTGTAGCAAACTAAGATTGAGAGGAGCTTGACTAATATATTGACCATAAGATGATTGTAAATAAGAGCGGTATTCGAGACGGTTGAGAAGATGAGTTTCTAAAAAAGCCACACTTAAAGCGTTGAGATAGGAATAAACAGCAGCACGGTTAGGGCCTAGCAAACCAGCAGGTACAGGTAAGACATCATTTCCACGGCTAGGTTCAGCAAGAGCAGAAAAGTGAGTAGCATTTTCGATTAAGGCTAAGTACTTGTTGGGGTGAGAAAGCTGGGTAAAAGGGCGAATCTGTTCAGGTACGGCGGGGGCAAAAATATCTTGGCTACCAGCTACCAGCATTACAGGAAGTTGAATTTGCTTGATCCCGCTTTCACCCAAGATGGAACTGTCGATAGGATTGATGGCCATGACTGCTTTAATGCGATCGTCCTGTAGTGAATAATTTATTGGGGGTAATTTAATTGCTTCACATTGCAAAAACAGCGACACATTTAAGGATTTATTGGGATTACAATCTCGACGAAGTTGAGCAAAGTTAATCTTTGCCCCAGCTAAAGTCAAAACAGTATAACCACCAAAGGAATGACCGATCGCACCGACTTGCTGAAAATTGAGTTTACCCCGGATTTTAGGATCTACATTTTCTAAACGCTGGAGTTCGTCGAGTACATATTTGACATCCAAAGGTCGGTTAAGAAATTCGCTGGGATCTGGTGGCCCTGCTAAACCATCAAAGTACAATTGAAAGCGTTCAGCGTTACTACCAGGGTGTTCTAATACAGTGACGGCGAAACCGTAGGATGCAATATGCTGAGCTAGATAGTCAAAAGCATAGCGGTCTGAGGCGATGCCATGAGAAATCACAACTAAAGGAAAGCGCGTTGAAGGTGCGTTTTGTGAGTCTTGTGGTGCGGCTGTTGGTAAATAGAGATCAACTGGTAAACGCCGATTGCGGGATACATCATTTAAATTAATGCTAATTTTTTGAAAGCTAAATTTTCCAGGCGATCGCAAATCTGGCTGTTTTGAAAAGTCAACATTGGAATTAGCAGCTTGGGTGGTTGCTTCTTTTTGAATGAAAGCAACAACCTCATCCCTTTTTTTAAGCAACTGCGATAAATCATCGACTATGCTCAATCCCTCTGTAAAATTCAGCCTGATTGTATCGCTAGGGAACTTACGCAGCAAATTGACAACCGTTAAGCCTTCTCGATCAGCCGCTGCCAAAATTAAAGCAGCACGTATCGCATAGAAACCATTTTTGCGAGACTCAGTGAGCAGTAACTCTCCTAGACGTTGCACTACCTTTTCACCTATTGGTGAGTACGTCACCTGAGACACCAAAGTCGGAGTGATCTGGAAACGCTGCTGGAGTAGATCCCGTAATTGAGCAAGTTGCTGGCGATTGGCGCGGCTGGCATAAAATGAAAAGTCTTCGTCGATTTTGCCTTCTTTGGCAAAAGTTTCTAACGAGTCAACCGACAAAGAAAATTCCCCAAAAGGAGGGTAAAAAAAGCTAATGCGCTCAGCTCCCAATCCGGGAGTTGCGGTCAAAATGGTAGATAGCAGCCCAAAACTTAGATGTTGCAAAAATTTTTTCATCAGAGAAACCCGCTATCTAACTGCATAAGCTCTATAAGCATGATAAAGCAAGTACTTACACTCATCATCTCGTATTTACCCAAATCAAAACATATAGAGCGATAATTAATGTAGAACTCAAAGTTATGTTGTATGTCAATTCCTTCCTGTAGTTGTTGTGTTGTTGTTCTTAACCAACAACAGGAGCAGAATAATATTTGTCATCAAAACCAATGCCAAGATGAGCCAGTATACTACAGTCAAAGTGGAGTCAAAAATTGTACTGTGGTTGAAAATGGTCGGGTTGTCGTTAAACCATCACCGGAAAATAGGGGACAGGGTGCAGGTGACAGGTGATAGAGGATGTGGTTCGACTCCGCTCACCAACCGGGGGACGCGGGAGTGAGGGGACGCGGGGACGCGGGGACGCGGGGATGAGGAGAATAATTAATAACAAATGACAAATGACAAATGACAATTCCCCAGTCCCCAGTCCCCAATACCCAGTCCCCAGTCCCCAATCCCCAGTCCCCAATCCCCAGTCCCCAATCCCCAGTCCCCAGTCCCCAATCCCCAGTCCCCAGTCCCCAATACCCAGTCCCCAGCCCCCATTTCAAGCCAAAGGTAATGCATCGTGAAAGTATTTATAGTCGATGTAGCGATGTCCTTCAGAGGTGTGGTGGATAATATCGATAAAACGATGATTCCACAGGAGATCACCAGCACTATAACTATGGTACGCATGAACTACCTGGGCTACTGTTTCATCAATGCCACTCAGAGAAATCACGATTAAGGTATTTGTCTGCATTAGCGACTCTGGTGACATCCCATAAAGAGGACTAAACTCATTGATTACATGCATTGCTACCCAGGTTAGTGTAAAGCTGGGTGTTTGGTTTCTTAAAAGTTTAAGGTCGTAAAACCGACGCAAAAACTGCCCCTCAGCTGTAATTTCGTCACGCATCAGATACACTCGCATCTGCGCTTCCAAGATTTGATTGCGGCGCTGATTAGCAGTGCGAAACATTAAAGTAGGCACTCCTTCATGGGGTGTAATTACTGCTATGCGGCTAAACATAACGCGGGCCGTAGGTCGAGAAAATCGAGCAAAAGCTAATCCTGTCATTAAAGCAATTCCCATCAGACCCGCTATCGCTTCAATTGTGACAATAACATTGGCATAAGTCGTTTTAGGATACATCGCACCGTAGCCAATAGATGCTAGGGTTTGCACACTGAAGAAGAAAGCATCTGAAAAAGAGCCGGGTTGAGCGTTATTGATACAATCTCCGCCTGCTAAGTAGGCTAGGGCAAATATGGAATTAATTGCTACATATGAAACAGCGAGTAGGCTTAAAAAGCCAATCCAGGGAATTGTTAGTAGTAAATGGTAGGGATCGCGCCAATAAGAATACCATGCACCAATACCCATAATCTCAACCTGTCCATTTTGGATCTTGATATAAGCTCGTGGGATCACAGGCTGTCGTTGCTTCTTGGAGGGTCTCTTCAGTCGAAATTTCATTGCGAGTAGCCAAAGGAACGACGAGTAGTTAGTATTACTAGAGTTGGAAATAATTCAAACCTGATGATTGTACATAACTTATGAATCGAAATTTCTGGATTATTGCTTTAATTGCCTTTATTAATTCCTTAAGTTTTACAGTTTTAATTCCTATTATCTACCTTTATGGCAAAAAATTTGGTCTGAGTGATTTCCAAACTAGCTTATTATTTTCGATTTACTCTATAGCTCAGTTTTTCGCGACTCCTGTCATTGGTAAATTGTCAGATCGTTTTGGACGCAAGCCGCTGTTAATCATTAGTTTAGCTGGTACTGTCATTGCTAACTTAATAGCCGGAACAGCAACAACAGCGATTAATCTGTTTTTAGCTCGATTTTTAGATGGAATCACCGGCGGTAATGCTTCTGTGGCTCAAGCGATTATTTCAGATATTACCGTTCCAGAAAAGCGTGGTCAGGGGTTTGGAATTTATGGAGCTGCGTTAGGATTAGGTTTTGTTTTAGGGCCATTAACAAGTTTGTTTGCACAACAGATTTCCTTGGGTGCGGCATTTATAGTTTCTGGTGCAGTTGCACTAGTAGCACTATTAATTACAATCTTATTTTTGCCTGAAACTCTGCAAAATAGATCTGAGAAGGCGCACAATATTTTTGATTTGGGTTTAGGAAATTTAATCAAGGGTTTGGTTATACCAAAAGTTGGTATTCTCTTAATAATCAACTTTTTTATTGGTACAACCTTTACAATATTTACCTATGCTTTTCAGCCTTACTTTATTAATGTGTTAGGTCAAAATAGTCAGTCTTTAACACTAATGTTTCTAGCATTCGGAATTTTAGGTGTAATTATGCAAACTTGGGGAGTCTCAATCCTCAGCCGGAAATTTAATTTAGTTAATATATTGTTTTTATCATTGTTTATTCGTAGCACATCATTTGTCTTAATGCCGATTGTGCCAATAATTGTTTATTTCGTAGCAGTTAGTGTAGTTTTTTCATTATTTAATTCTTTGGTGCAACCAATGATCAACACGCTAATTTCTCTCAACGCTAAGCCACAAGACCAAGGCACTGTCATGGGATTGAACGCATCTTATTTAAGCATTTCTAATGGAATTGGCCCTGTGATTGCAGGAACACTCATTTATCAATCAAATCCCAATACCTATGGCTATCCATTATATTTAGCCGGAATACTGACATTTTTAGTGTTGTTTTTGGCGGTAGTTACGCGTAAAAGTTACACACCTTAAATTAGACCTCTTGCATAAATATTTTTTTTCTTTCACGCAGAGGCAAGGCAGCGCGTTGCGGGGGTTCCCCCCGTTGTAGCGACTGCCGCGCAGAGACGCAGAGAAGAGAACGCAAAGAAGGACTTTTGCAAGAGGTCTATTGATTAAATAGGGAACAGGGTAAATATAGTGTTTCTGTATTACTAATAGCAAAAAAGTAGGGTGATAATTTACCACCCTACTACTAGGTTAGTCGCTAGAAGCTTAATTTTCTGGTTTGGATGATTGACCTTGAGAACAGCGATCAAACCACTCTTGATATTTTTGTTTTTGCGATTCATTTTCTACAAGAATCGTTACTTTGACGTGCTGACATCCATGATTACGTTCTAAGGCGATCGCATTTAATAATAGACTAGCAATCTTGGGTGAACTAAATTCACCATTCACTGTTAAACCGTTGTAAAAATTTTTAACTTCTAGCTTTTCGCTTTCAGTTAACTCAACACTAGAAATTTCCTCTTGCCCTAAATTAATCTCTGCCAGTTGTTTATGTTCCGGGCTAATTTGTTCTATAATTAATTTCTCACGTTTGACAGGAACTTCGATCATCCGAGTTTCGATTTCTTTGCGAACAATGACATCACCGACTTTACGTTTTTTGCTATCTACAATTAGCCGTTCTTCTAATAAACGAATCGTATTTTCTTCTCTGATTTCTTCTGAGTTTACTGGTTCAACTAAGCTACTTGTAGTTTGACTAGGAGCTACTGGCTCAACGGAAGTATCGGTATAGTTTTGAGTTTCTGATATTTCTGTTTCACCAAGACTAGTTGTAGTGTGATGAATGTCTATTTGTTCAGTAGAGTTTTCCATCAATTTTTGCTCATCTAGTATTTCTGCTTTATCCCAAGTACTGATGTTTGGACTCATGGCTACTTGTTCAGTAGATTTTTCTACTACTTGTTGAGCATCTGTTATTTCTATTTTATCTGAATTTTTGATAATTGGGCTAGTTGCTATTTGTTTAGTATGGGCTTCTAAAAAGTTCTCTTCACCTGATATTTCTGCTTTTGGATATTTAGGTATATAGTCCATTTCTGATCTATCTAGATCTATAAAGATAGATTTAGTTTCCTTATCAATTTTTTTGATTTTCTGGCTTTGAAACTGAAACAAAAAATATTTATCAACAAACTGCTGAGTATCTTCTACATCGTGTTGATTTATCTGTTTAGATATCACAAGATTTAACCGACGATTAGCATCTAATATCAAATCTTGAACCTTACCTACTAGCTGACCTTGATTATCTATAACTGCAAAATTTTTGACTCTTTTTCTCAAGTCTTCTAGTAGATTGCCGATTTGAGTATTCCAATTTGTCTGGCCGATGTTTCTTGCCATCGATTGGCTGTTCATATGCTATGCAAAGTTTTTTAACTGCTTTCTAATTAGATTTATTCAATGTATATACCACAATTAGCGATTAGAAGTACAGGCAAAGCAATTCAAAAATCTCTACCTGTACTTATTTGCTATTAGCTAATAATTAGGTTAATTAGCGTTCGTCAATTGGTAAACCAGGAGCATTGACATCTAACTCTTCACGGCGCACAGTTTCTTGAGCTTCTACTGTGTCATGATCTACCACTTTTTTAACTCTAACTTCTTCGCGCACAACAGCTTCTTTGCGAATCTCAGGGGTTTCTTCGTGAATTTCGATGCGAGCAACTTCACCTTCGCGGAAGTTTACTTCTTGAGGAGAAACAGCGGTACCAGCATCTGTTGGAGTCACACGCTCAATTACAACTCGCTCTCTGTCTACAGGAATCGCAACACGCGCAGTTTCAGTTTCGATATGTTTGCTAATAGTTACTTCACCAGTTTTTTGGCGTCTTTTATTAGCAATTAGCCGTTCTTCGTACAATCTCAAGGTTTGATGATCTTGCTCATTTAACCCAAACAAAGAAGGCTCATTTTGGTAATTGTATGTATCGCGGTTGTAGATAGGTGCAGTTGCTGCCCCTATGGGTGCCGAAGCTTCTAATGGTGTTGAAGTATCTACAGGTCTAGCATAATCTTCGGAACGACGATATACACCACGCACCCGTTCTTCATAGTCGTAATCTAGCGTTTGGCGTTCATTGAACTCAGGTAAAGCTTCTGCTTGCTCTCTAGTCATACCAATCGCATAGACGCGATCAATATTGTAGTCGATACGTAACCGTCCAATTGGTAATAACACTTTCTTTCCGAAAATCCAAAAACCTAAGTCAACGACTAAATAACGAAAGTGTCCTTCGTCGTCAACTAAAACATCATTTACTGTACCAATTTTTTCATCAGTACCCTCTGTGTAGACGCCAAGACCCTTAACGTCGTTACCTTGAAAAGTTTCTCGGTAATTTTGATCAAAATCTTCTAATTTGTAAAGAGCCATTATATGTTACCTCAAACATTTCTTCTATTTCTTGCTATCTAGCTTAAATATTTATTCACTTTTATCCATCTTTCTTACGACTGAATTAATTCAATAAATATTTATCGAGAGTTATAAATTTATAAAACAAAATACTCTTTGTTAGCTTTTTTAGTTTTACTTAATAACTATATACAAATATGTTCTTTGATATCGACTTGATCCACTTGATGAAATTTAAATAACTAGTTTTATCTCTAATATTTTAGGTTTAGAGATGATTTTTTGTCTGATTACTCATTTGAAGAATAGTAATCAGACAAAAAACGCTGGTTTATCGAGGTTTTACTAATTGCGATCGCTTTTTTCTTGACTATATAGATTTAGAGTAATCTTTATAACTAAATCGTAAATTTTTTTGCGCTATCTTTCCTCTTGCCAACGACTGAATTTTATTAATTTACTTCCTGCTTTAGCACCAATACTCGAAAATCAATTTTTCTATAACTTAAGTTATAGAAACTAATCGTTTTTGAACTAGAAAATATAACTTAGGTCAGATAAAAAGCAGCTTCTACAAGAGACGCACCATGGCGTGTTTCGACAAATGTAAAAAACCTGCTGTGGAGGGCAGTAGGTAGAGATGAGCTAAACAATACTCAAAGTCATCAGGTTTTCTGCCATCTCAAAGTTAGATGTCACATTTTGAACATCGTCTAAGCCTTCTAATGTATCAATTAACTTGAGTAGCGATCGCGCTTGTTCAGGATTTGTAACCTCTACATAATTATCAGGAATCCAGCGTAATTCCGCATCAGTTACCTCAAATCCCTGATCTTTCAATGTCTGGTTGAGGACTTCTAAATTTGCGATCTCAGTCAATACTTCAGCGATCTCATCTTCTATCATCTCATAAGATTCTGCACCGCCTTCGAGAGATGCTTCTAAAAGCTTTTCTTCATCTATCGCACCTTGCACTACACAAACACCTTTTTGGGCAAACATCCAGCTAACACAACCTGTTTCACCAAGATTACCACCGTTTTTGCTGAATGCTACACGTAAATCAGCAGCGGTACGATTGCGGTTATCTGTTAAGGCTTCAATCAAAATTGCAATCCCACCAGGCCCGTAACCTTCATAGCGAATATCTTCTAAGATGGCGTTATCTCCACCAAAAGTGCCTGCGCCTTTAGCGATCGCTCGCTCAATATTATCATTGGGGATACCTGCTGCTTTTGCCTTATCCACTGCTGTGCGGAGTTGAAAATTCATCGCAGGATCTGGTACACCACTTCTAGCTGCAACGATAATCGCACGAGATAATTGAGTGAAAGTTTTTCCCTTTTTTGCATCTACTACCGCCTTTTGGCGCTTAATATTTGCCCATTTACTATGTCCTGCCATAATCTGAAATGATTAAAACTCCCTTCAAAACTAGGATATAGTACTGTGTGATGGCTAGCAGTAATCTGGTCAAAAAACCCTTTTATATCATGTCTGGTTAAAGACTTACAGCAGATTGCAGGGGGTAAGGGGTAGCTGACAAGTGTAGCGACTTCGCTTAGGCATCAAGTAAAAATAAGTAGTGCGAGCATCTTGCTCGCGCGGGCAAGATGCCCGCACTACAAATATTAAATTGTTCAACTTATTTTTACACGAATCCTTAGTACAAGTTCCCCATTCCCCATTCCCCACCTCAAGACAATTGTGCAACACTTAACAAAAGTGCCAAAGTTTTAATTGTCAATCATCTTCTTCAAGGTTATGGGTAAATTTTTTTCGCCTACCCGCTATTCCAAGCGAAAAAGAAAGAAAGTCTCGCGCTATCTACGCCGTCTACTGTTAGTAATGCTTGTAGGCATATTGGCTTTAGGTGGATGTCGGGCTATCTTCCAGAGAACTGAGCAAGCTAAAGTCACTCATGTAACCTTGTGGCAAGGGGTAAATCCACCACCAAACCGAGATGTGTTGCAAAAACTGGTGGATAAATTTAATCAGACTCACCCAAATATTCATGTAGAGTCGCTTTATGTCGGGCAACAAGATCAGCAAACGCCCAAGATTTTAGCAGCGGTAGTAGGTAATGCACCCCCTGATTTGTTGTGGTATAACCCAACAATTGGCGGACAATTGGTGGAACTAGGGGCGCTATTACCTTTAGATACTATGCTGGCAAACTCGCCAATAAAAGATGAAATTGACCCTACTTTGTATTCATCAATGCAATACAACGGTAAGATTTGGTCAGTGCCATTTGCAACAAATAATGTTGGTGTATTTTATCGTCCCAGTTTATTTAAAGCAGCGGGAATTAATAAATTACCTAGTACTTGGGAAGAGTTTCGACAAGTTGCAAAACAATTAACTCGTGATACTAATGGCGATGGACAGACAGATCAATATGGGATGTTTCTCCCATTGGGTAAAGGAGAATTTACAGTATTCACTTGGTTGCCTTTTATGTGGAGTGGCGGCGGTGAATTGGTAAAAGAAAATTCTCAAAATGCCGCAGCAGTTAATTTAATAGGTAATCAAGGAGCGATCGCAGCTTTACAATTTTGGCGTAATTTGATTACTGATGGTTCTGCTATGTTATCTGGCCCGGAACGAGGTTATGAGCCAGAAGCTTTTTTGAGTGGTAAGGTTGCAATGCAATTAATTGGGCCTTGGACTTTGGGAGAATTTCAAGCTACAGGTGTCGATTTTGGTGTCTTTCCCATTCCTGTTGCTCAACGGCCTGCTACTGTGATTGGCGGTGAGAATTTGTTTTTATTTAAAACTACACCGCAGCGACAAAAAGCAGCGTTTCAGTTTGCTGAATATACTTTAAGTGAGGAATTTCAAACTGAATTAGCTCTAGGCACTGGTTATATGCCTGTAAATTTAAAGGCGCGTCAAAGTGCTAAATATCAAGAGTTTGTGCAGAAAATACCAGCATTGAAGGTATTTTTAGAACAGGCAAAATATGGGCGATCGCGTCCTATTTTTCCTGGTTATAATCGGATTTCAGATAGTGTAGGGCGAGCAGTTGAATCTGTGTTGTTGGGCAAAAATTCCCCAGATGATGCGCTTAAAGCAACTCAACAGCGGTTAGATTTAATTTTTAAATAATTAAGCTAATGCGCTTACATATTACAATCCTATTTGATTTAAAAATCTTGACAAATTCAGATCCCCACTTCCCACTATTTAACCTTAATCTTTTTTTCTATCGATCCAATTATCAAGTCAGCTAGTAATGCAATTACCGCCGCCGGAATTGCCCCCGCTAAAATTAGTTGATTATTCACTACTGCTATCCCCCGAAAAATAAATACTCCTAAACCACCTGCACCAATTGCAGCTGCAATGGTGGCAATCCCGATAGCAATTACTGTTGCAACCCTTACTCCTGCAAGAATCACTCCCATTGCTAAAGGAATCTCAACTTGCATTAATAATTGTTGATCTGTCATTCCCATGCCTCTGCCAGCTTCACGAATCGCTGGATCTACACCAATAATGCCTGTATAGGTGTTACGAATTATCGGTAGCAGGGAATATAAAGTCAAGGCAACAATTGCTGGAATTACACCAATTCCACCAATTATTGGAACGGGAATAAGTAAACCAAATAGGGCTAAACTAGGAATAGTTTGGAGAATATTTGCTATACCAAGAATTGGTTGGCGCAGATGCGTTTTACGTGTAATCAAAATGCCTAGCGGAATGCCTATAAGTATAGCAATTCCAATAGCAATGCCTACTAAAAACAAGTGTTCTAGAGTATGCTGAAGAATTTCCGAGGCATATTTAATTAAGAAGAAATCTTTCATAAAGTTTTGGTAGACGCCGATATAATAAATCACACAACGATCGCATGAAAATCCTCTTCCCTACTCCCTAAGCTAATCTGCCTTTAACTTGCATAATCCTTTGCCTCAGAAAGACGCAAAGAGAAGTTGCGTGCGGGGGTTCCCCCCGTTGAGCAAACTTCGGAGGACGCGCTTAAGGGGAGACGCGGGGATGCAATTTGAATGATTATTAGCTTACTCCCCACTTTCACGACAGAGAACGCAGACATTGGAGAAAAGCAAGGCTTTCTGGATGTGATGAGTGCATAAATTCATCCCTTGTCTCCAATACTGCCAATTCTCCTGCATACATTAAACCAATTCTTGATGCTAAAACAAAGGCTTCTTGAATATCATGGGTGACAAAAACCACTGTCTTACCCAATTCCTGTTGCAGATGCTGAAACTCTTGCTGAAGTTCTAAGCGCGTAATCGGATCTAATGCGCCAAAGGGTTCATCCATTAATAATACTGGTGGATCTGCTGCTAATGCTCTGGCAACACCAACTCTTTGCTTTTGTCCTCCTGAAAGTTCATGAGGATAACGTCCAGCAAATTGTTCTGGATTTAAACCTACCAAATGTAACAATTCATAAACCCGTGTTTTGATTTGTTTGGGTTGCCAACCTTCCAAAGCTGGGACTAAACCTACATTACGTTCAACAGTAAAATGGGGAAATAAACCAGTCTCTTGAATCACATAACCTATTTTTCGCCGCAGTTTAATTTCATCCCATTGAGTTGTAGGAATGCCATCAAATAAAACTTCGCCTTTTGTAGGTGTCAGTAGACGATTGATTAATTTCATTGTCGTTGTTTTGCCGCTACCACTACGTCCGAGTAAAACTAGTGCTTCTCCTTTGTGGATAACAAAATTGAGATTTGACACTAAAGGCCGATGGTTGCGGCTAAAAGTGACATCACGAAAGTCAACGGCAATTTGATTGTTTTGCACCATGGATTAAGTTATTGGTAGTAAACTGCCAAGGCTAAATTTATGCACTAGATTTCTGGTTAAGGCATCAAGTAAAAATAAGTAGTGCGAGCATCTTGCTCGCGCGGGCAAGATGCTCGCACTACAAATATCAAATTGTTCAACTTATTTTTACACGAATCCTAAGAAGGCGAAGACAGCGCAACTACGAACCTTTTCTCTCGCAATATTTCAGGCTTGCCACACCAGTAGAGAGGGCTAGAAGCTGCTAGCTAATTTCGGGACGCCATTTCTCCATCATGGCAATGATTTCTGAAATTCGACGTTCACCGCACCAAACTAAATCAAGTTTTTTGAGTTGTTCAAGACTAATACCACCATCCAAATCAGCGATTTGATGATATTCTGTATCTCCCATCGCTGCAAGTAAATCTTGGAAAATAATAGTCTCATCAAATTGGGGATTTGTCTGTTGATCGTTGAGAATTGCTATTGCTCGTTCTTCTGATAGTCCTTGCAGTGTACCAAAAATGAAGCGTGTAGGAAAGTCCACATCCCGCAGGGCTGGATGACGTGAAACTAATCCTGCTAAGATGACTCCCAGATAAGCAGCAGCTCGGGCATTACTCAGTAACTGTATTTGTTGAGATGCAATCTCTGTTAAACTGGTGAAAAATGGACATCCTAGCTGTTGTTCGATCGCAGCCATTGGATCTGCGACAATAGAGGATTGTAATTGTGCTGCAAACAAGGCTCGATGTTCTTGTGGTAGGTAGTTGAGTAAAGTTTGCTGAGCGCGATCGCTTATGATCATCTCATGATCTAGCCCAAAGCTAAAGTCTTTGCCCGGTTCTAAACCTTCACGGATTAAAATGTTAAAAATATTACCTTGAGCTTGTGCTTGCAGTTGTTCATACTGAGATTGCTTAAGAAAAAGTTGACAAAACCAACTATGGCTATCAGACTTACATTCAACCAGTATTTCGTTAACAATCAAAGCTGTTAACTTTTCCGTTCCTAAAAGAGTTTGCCAATGTACAATTAATCTTTTCATAGCAGCCTCGTCGCGATAATTCAGCGCCTTGAGTAGTTGGCGCTTCGCGGTTGCTGCTGGATGTCTATTTTTGCCAAAGCCGTTAATTTTCAAACTTTTATCAAGAGTTTTGGGTATGTCAGCTTGCTCTTCTTTTACCTCATTTAGGAATCTGATGTCATGAGTGAGATCGCGGAAAAATCAAGTAAAATCATCTATGGGATTTCACTATGTTTATAGATTTTTCGATTACATGTACTGTTAGTTATGGTACAAAATTTACTTCAACTTAGTAGCATATGACCGTAAACAGCTGCAAAAATTATTCTAAAATTTCAAAACATTCCTCATAATAGTCAGAATATAGCTAATAAGTGAGGATTGCAATTGCCAAAATGACATCTGATTTTTTCCCAGGTTTTGTTTGACTAATTAAAAGTAACCAGTAATAACACTTAAGCTATAATTGGATAATTCAATAAAAG
The DNA here is from genome assembly GCF_059505385.1 of Desmonostoc vinosum. Classification (NCBI taxonomy): domain Bacteria; kingdom Bacillati; phylum Cyanobacteriota; class Cyanophyceae; order Nostocales; family Nostocaceae; genus Desmonostoc; species Desmonostoc vinosum. Next base: position 9,465 of record NZ_JCACKM010000328.1, on the reverse strand, counting down.
TCTATATTGATATTGATGAACAGTCAGCTACTGGATGGACATTACCAAATATTGACAGTTTTAAACACAGGAGAATTAGTACAAACTTATTTAGTGGAAGATACTAAAATTCCTCATAGTAAATTTTTAGTACAGCGGCTGAGTCCACCTAGTAATAATCCCAAAACTTTAAGCATTCTGCGCCACCTGTTTACCAGTCAGGTAGCAAACTTAGAAAAGTTAACAAAAGAATACGATCAAATCCAAAAGCTAGTTGGTTATTTTGAAGAAAACGAAGCCTTTTATTTAGTTCAAGAGTTCATACCTGGTAATTCTTTAAATGAGGAAATTTTACATGGTGTACCTCTTAAAGAAAACGAAGTAATTAATTTATTAATAGAAGTATTAGAGATTTTAGTTTTTGCCCATACACATGGGATAATTCATCGAGATATTAAACCAGCAAATATTATCCGTCGAGAATCAGATAAGAAATTAGTTCTGACTAATTTTGGTGGTGTCAGAGAAGTCATCACTCATACTGTTGATACTAAAGAATATATGCCTGTTGAACAAACTCAGGGCAATACTAGATATAACAGCGATATATATGCTTTGGGCATAATTGCGATCGCAGCAATTACAGGTTTAAAAGCCAACGAAATTTATCAATTAAAAAATCACAAAAAATCGCTCAATGGTGAAATCATTTGGCATGATAAAACCACAAATATCAATCAAGATTTAGTCAGAGTTCTGAATAAGATGGTACGTTTAAATTACCGTAAACGCTACCAATATGCAACCGAAATATTAGACGAACTCAAGTTAATAACAAATCATGAATATCAGCAGCGAAAGCGTCAACAAAAAATCTTAGGACTAATTTCACTGGGAATATTTGGAAGTATTAGCATTAGCTTAATGATTTGGTTTTCCCAGTTACCTAAACCTCCAAGCAAGACTCAACAATTTTATCAATCAGGAGTAGACAAATATCAGTCAGGAAAATATCAACAAGCCGTTGAAGATTTGACTCAAGCAATTGCAGCAGATAATCAAAATGCCGCAGCTTACAATAAACGAGGTGATGCTTTTTATCGCTTAGGAGATTTCCAAAAAGCACAAGCAGACTCCAGCCAAGCGATTTTACTTAATCCTCAAGATGCTAATGCTTACTATGACAGAGGATTTTCCTTATATGAAATGAGTCAGCAGAAAGAAGCGATCGCAGACCACACGCAAGCAATTAAACTAGATCCTAAAAATCCATACACTTATTATGGGCGGGGTCTTGCCCATGTTAAACTGAAGAGTTATAAACAGGCAATTAAAGATTTTAATCAAGCGATCGCTCTTAAATCCAACTATGCTAAAGCATATTTACAGCGAGGTTTGATTCATCGCCGTCTCAAACTGCGGCAAGCAGCCATCAAAGATTTTAATCAAGCAATTAAGATTAATCCCAAAGACGCCAAAGCCTATTATCAAAGAGGCTTGACTCAATATCTCAGCAATCAAAAACAAGCAGCAATTAAAGATTATACAAACGCCATTAATCTTAATCCCAAATATACAGAAGCTTATTTAAAGCGTGCTGATATTTATAGTGAAATTGGAGATAAACTCGAAGCTACCGCAGATTATAACAAAGTTTTGCAACTGCAACCTAAATCAATTACAGCCTATATTCATCGGGGTTTACACCGCTTTTCTTTTGGAGATTATCGAGGAGCAATTGAAGATTATACCGAAGCCATTGAACTAAAACCAAATAACGCAGCAGCTTATAACAATAGGGGTAACGCTTATTTAGAATTAGGAAATAAAAAAGCTGCTAATCAAGATTATACACAAGCGATCGCCATTAATAAAAGTTATGCTTTAGCTTACTATAATCGTGGAATAATTCGCGCTAGAGTAGGAAATAAAAAGACTGCGATCGGAGATTTTCAAACAGCTGCAAAACTGTTTAAAAAACAGGGAGAAAAAGACAGCTATAAGGATGCACAAAAAGAAATTGCTCTTATCCAAAGGAATTTATCACCAGTGAAAGCTTATCGCATTAAATCCGGTAAACGCGAAAAAAATTGAATTATAGCTTGCAAATTGATTTGAGAATACCCGGTTATAAATTTTCTGGATTACCTTTAGGATTAGGCATTTAAAAAGTTGTTTTTATTTTTCTTTTTTGTTCTTGTCTAGTTTCTCTTGGATAGCTTCTCTACAGAATTCAGCAGGGTTATCTTGTTTTTTTACCTCTTCTTTCATTCTTTCGCTAACACGAAAGCTGAGATTTGCTGTAAGTGACTCTTCACCTTTTGGCTGTAGTGGTTCTAGGTTGTCAGGATTCCCTTTAGGATTGGGCATTATTGAGAAATATAAATAAGACTTGAGGGATAAGCGCGCATATAGATAAAGTTTTAAATCGGTGGTGTTCTTAGCCTGGAAAACTGGTTCACCACCGATACCACTTTGATCAAGAGGTAACTCTATTTTATGTTCACGCGTTCCGAACTTGAAGTCTTAACCGTTGCACAGCTAAGAATCCTATGCGCTAGATACGGTATTAAACCAACTGGCAACTCAGGATATAAAACAAGCTATATCGTTTCTTTGATGGCATTCCCACAACTAGCACTACAGCAACTCAGGCAAGATAGAGGATTAAGGCTACCTGGGTTTACTGCCATTCAGTCGCTGATAGCGATCGCAAACGAGATGAACTCACCCACTGATGAACAAGCAGCATTGATTAGAGTCACCATGGAGGGAATGAAAATGAACTACCCAGATAGATATAACCAAGAAAAACTGCTAGCGTTACATACAACCAAAATGAAACTTGAGCAGGTGATACAACTGTTAGAGATGCAATAATTTTCTTTTCCAATATGTAAGGTGTGTCAGTATGAATAATTTCTTGGGTTCTTAAGGGTTTCTCTTTCCTGAGACACCTTACTAACTTCCTCTGCGATTCGATAATCTTGAATTCTCCCTGCTACCCTCTTGCGAATCTGTAATTAATTGATACACTTGTTCTTCATTAGCCCAGTTAACCAGCGCCTATGGTGCATGTCAAGCGCGTGGAACTTACCAACTTCAAATCCTTCGGTGGCACAACCTCTGTCCCTTTGCTGCCGGGGTTTACTGTCATATCTGGGCCAAATGGTTCGGGTAAGTCTAATATTCTAGACGCGCTGCTATTTTGCCTCGGACTTGCCAGTTCTAAGGGAATGCGGGCTGATCGCTTGCCGGATTTGGTAAATAATGCTCAAACTGCTAGGGGACGTGCCGCGATTGAGGCTAGCGTCACTGTGACGTTTGATTTGTCAGGGGAAGATTTCTCACGCAGAGGCGCAGAGTCGCAGAGTGAGGAAGGCGCAGAGAGTCCCGACTCCCCACTCCCTACTCCCGATTCCCTAGCTGAATGGAGTGTCACGAGAAAGTTACGCGTGACTCATCAAGGTAGTTATACGTCGAATTATTATGTCAATGGTGTTAGCTGTACGCTGACGGAGTTGCATGAGGAGTTGGAGAGTCTCAGGATTTATCCTGAAGGCTATAATGTGGTGCTGCAAGGGGATGTGACTAGCATTATCTCGATGAATGCTAAGGAACGTCGGGAAATTATTGATGAGTTGGCTGGGGTGGCAGCGTTCGATCGCAAAATTAATCAAGCTAAGTCTACTCTGGATGAGGTGAAGGAGAAGGAAGATAGCTGTCGGATTATTGAGACGGAGTTAACTGCACAACGCGATCGCCTTTCTCAAGATCGGGCGAAGGCGGAGAAGTATCAAAGGCTACGCACGGAGTTTTTACATAAGCAGTCTTGGGAGGCGGTTTTATCTTGGCGTTCTCTGCAAGCACAGCAGGAAAGTTTAGCTACGCAAATTCAAACGGGCGATCGCAATCATGGGGAACTGACAAGCCAACTCACTAGTTTAAATACGGAAATTGCTCAAAAAACCGCCCTGTTGGATCAACTCAATGCCCATGTGAAGGCGTTGGGGGAAGAGGAATTGTTGGCGGTGCAATCTACTCTTGCGACTCAAGAGGCGGAACGTAAGCAACTCCAACGTCAACAAACGGATTTGGAAACTGCTCGCCAAGAAACTGCGAAGCGTCTGGTGCAAACTCAGCAGGAGGTTGAACAACACCAATGTTCTTTGGGACAAATTGCTGAAACACAAGATGTGGAAAGGCAATCTATTGTTTACTGTCAGCAGCAACGAGATGAAGCACAGCAGGCTTTGGAAGGTTCTCGCGCTGCCGCGGCCGAAATTGCCTCGGCTTCTGAGGCTTGGGTACAACAACAAACGGCGCTAAATCGACAAATTGAAACTTTGCTGCAAACTGTTGAACCACAACGCACGGAGCAAGCACAACTGAATGAGAGGTATAATCAGCTACAACAGCTTGTCCAGGAGCAAACTCAGCTGGTTGCAACTTTAGAACCTCAATCATTAGAAAAACAGGCTGAGTGTCAAGAGATTGAAATAGAATTTAATACTTCCAGCGAACCCATCCAAAATTTAGCCCAAAATCTCGCAGCCACTGAACAAGAACTGCAAATCCAACAGGATACTCAAAGGCGGCTTTTGCAAGAACAACGGGAAAAACAACGCTCTTTAGATAAACTAGAGGCGCAAGCGCAAGCGCAGCAAGAGGTACAAGGTACTCAAGCAAGTAAAGTTATCTTACAATCGGGAATACCGGGGGTTTGTGGGTTAGTTGTGCAGTTGGGCAGGGTGGAACCCCGCTATCAATTAGCTTTGGAAATTGCCGCTGGGGGACGCTTGGGACATATTGTGGTGGAGGATGATGGGATTGGCGCCGCCGGAATTGAATTGCTGAAGCAGAAGCGTGCAGGGAGGGCAACTTTCTTACCGCTAAATAAGATTCATGCACCCAAGTTTACCCAAGATGCAACGCTGCGTCTGGCTGGTGGTTTTGTTAACTATGCTGTGAATTTAATCGATTGCGATCGCCGTTATAAAGATGTATTTAGCTATGTTTTCGGGAACACGGTGGTGTTTGCCAATCTGGAAGCGGCGCGAAAAAACTTAGGGTTATATCGCATTGTCACTTTGGATGGGGAACTGCTGGAAACTAGTGGGGCGATGACTGGCGGTAGTAATACCCAACGTTCGGCGTTGCGGTTTGGCAATGCGGAAGCGGCGGAATCTGATGAGGCAATTGCTTTGAAAAACCGCTTGGTGGATATTGAGCGGATTATAGAGCGTTGTACTGAAGCGATCGCCTCTTTGTCAACTAAGACAAAAGCCCTATCGCAAGAACTCACAGAAGCCCGACAGGCAAGGCGAGAACAGCAACTGCAACTAGAACAGTTACACAAAGAAATTAAGAGTTTGAGCGCCCAGCTAGAAGGGACGCGATCGCAACTGACACAAAACAGCGAAAAATTAGCTCATGCTCAATCTCGCTTGGCAGTTTTATCAGGGGAATTACCAGAACAAGAAACTCAACTGCAACAATTGCGACATGTTTTAGCAGAGTTAGAAGCCTCGCAAACCCCCAGTGAATGGCAACAAATCCAAGCCATAATTAAAAATCAAGAGCAACAATTACAACAAAAAGACACGGCATTACGGGAAGCTGAGCAAAGATTAAAAAATCTCGAAAATCAGCAACAGCGTTTGCAAGAACGCATCCAAGAAGCCGAGGAGCGAATTTCTCAATATCATCAAGAGCAACAGACGCAACAAAATCAAATCAACACACTCAGCACTCAGCACTCAGCACTCAGCACTCAAATCGCTGAAATCCGAACTAAGTTGAGTGAAATGGAACAGAATTTAGGAGAAGAAAAACAAAAACGCGACGCCACAGAACAGGAAGTGCGATCGCATCTTTTGCGTCAACAACAATTGGAATGGGAACTAGAAAAACTGCAAGAAACCCAGCACAAGCGCCGGGAGGAACTAATTGCCTTACAAGCACAACTGCAAACCGTAGCAATAGAATTGCCTGATCCCTTACCAGAAGTGCCAGATCAAGTGGATTTGGAAGAATTGCAGAAAGAATTGCGATCGCTTACCAAACGTTTACAAGCGATGGAACCAGTAAATATGCTGGCATTAGAAGAATACGAACGCACCCAAAACCGCCTCCAAGAACTGACACAAAAACTACAGACATTAGAAGCAGAGCGAACTGAGTTACTTTTGCGAATTGAAAACTTTACGACATTACGCCAGCGTGCTTTTAAAGAAGCCTTCGATGCCGTCAACGAAAACTTTCAATCAATTTTTGCTATCCTTTCTGATGGTGACGGCTATCTACAACTCGACAATCTCGAAGATCCGTTTAGTAGTGGTTTGAATTTAGTCGCCCACCCCAAAGGCAAACCAGTGCAAAGACTAGCTTCCATGTCTGGGGGCGAAAAATCACTCACAGCCTTAAGCTTTATTTTTGCTCTGCAACGCTACCGCCCATCGCCATTTTACGCCTTCGACGAAGTTGATATGTTTTTGGATGGGGCAAACGTAGAACGATTAGCTAAAATGATTAAACAACAGGCACAACAAGCTCAATTTATAGTTGTGAGTTTGCGTCGTCCGATGATAGAATCAGCCGAACGCACAATAGGCGTGACTCAAGCGCGGGGAGCTTACACCCAAGTTTTGGGTATTAAGTTACAATCCTCTAATACATCTGCTTGAGTTTTTGTTAATAATAGTGTATAGATAAACCGGATTCGAGATCAGGACTCCGTATAGAATGACCTCTGAACAGATAATTAGGCGTTCCGACATATTGAATACCCAGGTAATTACCCGCGACAACGGCAAGCGGTTAGGGATCGTAAGTCAAGTCTGGGTTGATATCGATCAAAGAGAGGTTGTGGCTCTTGGTTTGCGAGACAGCCTGATCTCTATTTCTGGTCTGCCGCGCTACATGTACCTCAACAACATCAATCAAATTGGCGATGTCATCTTAGTTGATAACGAGGATGCCATTGAAGACGTTGATGTTGACACTCTCAGTAACTTAATTAACTGGGAAGTAATTACAGAAACAGGCGAAGTTTTAGGTAGAGTGCGGGGCTTCAAGTTCAACGGCGAAACAGGTAAGATTGAATCCATCGTCATCGCTACTCTGGGATTGCCTCAAATCCCCGACCAATTTCTGAGTACTTATGAATTGTCGGTAGAGGAAATCATTAGTACTGGCCCTAATAGATTGATAGTAGTTGAGGGAGCCGAAGAACGAGCGAACCAACTAACAGTTGGCTTACTAGAGCGCTTGGGCATTGGTAAAGCCCCGTGGGAGCGAGACGCCGATGAAGAATACGGCTATAGCGCCCCTCGCACAGTATCGCCAGCCAATCAACTACCCAGTGGAGTACCATTGCAGCCACCCAAGCCCAGAGTTCGGACTCCCGAACCCGTGGCACAAGAGGAAGAAGAATGGCACGAAGACTATGTAGAAGAAGAAAGACCACAGCGCCAGGTAATGAAAGCACGCCAGTATGAATCGATTCAATACGAAGAAGACGAAGAAGAAGATAACTGGAGTGAAGCCACAAGTAGGGATAGATATCAACAGCAGCCAAAGTATGAATCTCAACCTTCCTACAGCAAACCCTACACCGATGATTACGATGATTATGACGACGATGTAGACAGCGATGCTTGGGATGATGCACCAAAACCTGTAAATATTCCTAAAAAAGTCAAAGAGCGACAGCCAGAATACGAAGAAGAAGGCGGATATTAATTAAAAAACCCTCCTCTATGCTGAGGAGGGTTTTTTAACAAGTTCCGTATTACGTGCTTCGCAGCGGTAGCGAGTCCGCGATAGCGTTAGAGTCAAGCCTGCGGCATAGCTTCGCTTAGAGCGACACAGGAGCGTCACGTCATTACGAATTACGAATTACGAATTATTTAACGGTCTGACCTCAGCGTCAATCTTTTGGGCAATTGAGGTAGCTTCACGGCGAATTCTCTCAGGGTCAAGCGTTAACATATCGCGTTTGTGCATTAAAACTTGTCCATTGACAATGACAGTATCAACATCTTGGGCATCAGCTGCATAAACCAAATGCGAAATCACATCGTAAAGCGGGATTAGGTGAGGTTCTTGAAATTTAACTTGAATGACATCTGCTTGGAGTCCCACCTTAATCGCGCCAATTTTATCTGCTAAGCCTAATGCTTCAGCACTGCCGAGTGTCGCCATACGCAAAACTGTCTTAGCAGGTACAGCAGTAGGATCAAGAGTTGTCCCTTTATGAATCAGGGCGGTAAGTCGGATTGCCTTCCACATATCAAGAACGTTGTTTGACGCAGCTCCATCTGTACCTAAACCAACCTTAATTCCGGCTTTCAGCATCGCCGGAATTGGTGCAAAGCCAGAAGCCAGCTTCAAATTTGAGTCAGGATTGTGAATTACACCAACGCCTCGTTTCGCCAGTAGAGCAATTTCACTTTCGTTAGGCCAAACAACGTGCGCGGCAAAGACACGCGGGTCAAGAAAGCCGAGATTTTCTAGATGTTGTACTGGCGTTGCACCATAACGGTTTTGAACGTCTTTAACTTCGGTTTGTGTTTCCGCTAAGTGAATCGTCAGCGGCACATCATAATGACGTGCCGCTCGAATCGCTTGGACAAGATGTTCTGGTGAAACTGTGTAGGGAGCATGGGGAGCAATAGCTGGTGTAATCCGTGGGTGCTTATCCTTCCAGCGTTTGACAAAATCCACCGACGCGGCAAATGCATCATCCCATCCTTGAAAACCAGGGCTGGGAAAATCTATTGATGAGCCTGTGATAATGGCGCGTAAGCCGCACTCATCAACTACTTTAGCGGCAACATCTGACTTGAAATACATATCAACAAATGTCGTTGTACCGCCGCGGATCATCTCCCAACAAGCAAGCTGTTCACCAACACGAACAAAATTTTCATCAACAAACTTCGCTTCTGCTGGGAAGATGTAATTTTGTAGCCAATCCTCCAACGCTAAATCGTCCGCAAGACCACGAAACAGAACCATCGCTGAGTGAGAGTGACCGTTGACAAGACCTGGCATCAGTACCATCCCCTCACCTGGCAACATTCTTTTAGCTCTGTAGGATGCCATGATTTTGTTTTGTGTATTCACAGCAACAATTTTGCCGTTTTTGATGGCGATCGCACCATCTTTAATCACAGGTTGTGCATCGTTCATGGTGACGACAAAATCACCACCCACAATCAGTTCTACATTCTGCTTTCCCTGATTGCTTGGGTTATAGTTACCCTGAGCAATAACTATCTGACCGAAAAAGACAACAAACGTTGTACAAACGAAAAAAATTAACAGTTTAGAATATTTTGTTAGCTGGCGTTTCACACTATTATCCTTGTTTGATTTTTACTTTGTAAGTGGGGAGTAGGGAGTGGGGAGTGGGGAGTAGGGAGTGGCTTTCAAGGGTAGGTTTTTCATATTCAGTCTGAAAAAACCTATTTTTTCGTTCCG